>JAHJZO010000029.1 GCA_018826255.1 Patescibacteria group bacterium
CCAAATCATTTTCACCTCACAATGTGTGAATTTAAAGAAAGTGGCATATCGCAATATATGCAAAGGGTGTTATGCGCGTATACAAAATATTTCAATACAAAATATAAAAAATCTGGACATGTATTTCAAGGCCCTTATAAAGCCATTAATATTAAAAATAATAATCAACTTTTATATTTATCTACATATATTCATCGCAATCCACGAGAAATTTCTGAATGGAAAAATAAAGAGCATTTGTATCCATGGTCAAGCTATTGGGACTATTTAAAAAATAATAGATGGGGGAAATTATTAAAACAAGATATTATTTTGGAGCAATTTTCTAATAAAGAAGAATATAATGTTTTTACAAAATCTAGTCTGGCAAAAGAATTGATGGAAAACTTAGATGATGATGATATTTTAATAGATTTGTAGCGAAATGTTGGAAACCGAGCTTCTAACATTTCTAACATTCTTGACTTAACTGGCGGGATGTATTAGATTATTGCAGAGTTTTATTACGGAAAATAAAGAAACGGGAGGAAAAGAGATGATCTTTGACAATGTGAAGAAAGCAGTTTTTATCGGCGCGCACACCGATGACGAAATGGTTGCCGCCGGAACTTTGAGAAAACTCGTTAAAAATGGCGTTAAAGTTGATGTATTGGCATTCTCCTGTGCTCCAATTCCCGGAAAATCACAGGAAGACACAGAAAGAATTCTTGGACGAGAATTTGCAAAAGCAATGAAAGCAATCGGCGTCGCTTCATTAGAAAACTGGCCACCAATGGACTTTGACCCACGCTCTTTTTCTAGTGGAGAAGACGAAATTCGGCAAATTCTCTATGATTATACCGTTAAAGAGAAGCCGGATATCGCTTTTGTTTTGTCGCCGGAAGACGACCATCAAAGCCACGCGATGGTTGGTAAATTAGCCGAACGCGTAATGAAAAATAGGGTTCCATTCGTATTAAGGTGTCATTATCCGTGGAATTTCATTAATCCCGGCCGGCGTAATTTTTTCGTTAAACTAACGCAGGATGAATTCGAGGCAAAGATTGCGGTTATCCGCGCTTATAAATCTCAACATTTCCGCTATGATTATGAGAATCTTTACACAGCGCTCGCGAGAGTTGATGGTTTGGCCACAAAAAATGAATTAGCGGAGACCTTTGAAATTACTTATCTTATGGCGTAAAAGGAGGGAAGATAAAAATGGTTAACGCAAAAGAAATCAGCAACTTTTTAGGCACAACAACGATTGTGGTGGGTGATTCGAAAAAAGTTGTTTATAAAATCTCTAAGATTATTCCCGGCAAAGTTGGCACATTGTCATTTTGTAAATATGAAGACGGTAGAGCCAAAGGGTTAATCAGTAGGTCGCGCTCTTCAATAATTATTTGCTCTTCACAAATATCGCTTTTCGTTTCAGATTTTATAGGCAAAACTTTTATTTTAGTTCCGCAGCCACGGCTGGCTTTTATGAAAGCGGCAAACGAATTTTTTCCATGGAGAGATACTCCGGGAATCCATCCAACTGCCGTTATTTCAAACGCTGAAATAGGCAAAAATGTTAGAATTGGAGCAGGTACGGTTATCGGCGGCGAAGGTTTTGGTTATATGCCCGATGAAAATGGCGAGTTAATTCAATTCCCGCATATTGGCGGGGTAATTATTGAGGACAATGTTGAAATCGGCGTCAATGTCTGCATCGACCGAGGCGCTTTAGGCGATACGATTATCGGACGGGGGACAAAGATTGATAATCTGGTTCATGTGGCCCATAACGTTAAAATCGGCAAAAATTGCCAGATTATCTGCCTGGTCGGCATCGGAGGCAGTGTGGAAATTGGAGACAATTCTTTCGTCGGCATTTCCGCCTGTATCAGAAATCAGATAAAAATCGGTAAAAATGCCGTAATCGGCATGGGAGCGGTGGTTGTAAAAAACGTTCCTGACAATATGACAGTCGCGGGTAATCCCGCAAACCCTATTCCCAAATAGGGTTTTTTAATTATATAATCTCAAAATCAATTTAATTTTTTGATAAAAATGAAAACGACAATAATTATTCCAACGTATAATGAAAGAGAAAATATAGAGTGTCTTATTGAAGAGATTTTTTTATTATTGCCAGAAATCAATATTTTGGTTGTTGACGATAATAGCCCTGATGGCACTGCAAGCGCAGTAAAAAAACTCATGGCCAAGTTTTCCAATCTTTCAATTTTGGGAAGGCCGATAAAAAATGGTTTAGGCGGGGCTTATATTGAAGGATTTAAAAAAGTACTAACTGATTCAGACATTAAAAATATTGTAATGATGGATGGAGATTTTTCTCATAATCCGAAATATTTACCCCAACTAATTGCCGAAGCAAAAAATTACAGCTTAGTTGTTGGTTCCCGCTATATCATGGGCGGCGGCATCGCCAAATGGGAATTATGGCGGAGAATTCTAAGCGCCGGCGGAAATTTTTATGTCCGGAGCTTATTAGGAAAACAGGTTCACGATTGGACGGGAGGTTTTAATTGCATCAAAGCCGATTATTTGCGAAAAGTGAATCTGGATAAAATCGATTTATCCGGCTATGCTTTTATAATGGGAATTAAATATTTTCTTATTAAAGCCGGAGCCAGCGCTAAAGAAATTCCGATTATCTTTGAGGCCCGTCGCGGCGGAGAGTCAAAATTATCGCATCATATTATAAGCGAAGGAATTATCGCGCCATGGAAAATGATCTTAAAAAGATAAATTTTTTTAAAAGGAACTATCCGGTAATTCTTCTGGCAGTTTTATCTCTATTGCTGTTTGGCCGGATTTTATTTTCCGATAGACTTTTTCCCGGATTTGATCCCCTTTTGATTTTTTATCCCTATTCATTTCATTTTTTCCACTTGCAAAGTTTTTGGACTTCCGGAATATTAAGCGGATTCAATATTGGCGCGACGCCGGCTACTTTTGCCGGTAATTGGATTTACTATTTTTTTGCCAGTGGCATTGGATTCAAATTTTTTGACTTTATCACTTTTTATAATATTCTGATTTTCTTTTATTTTTTTCTAACGCTTTCTTTCTCATATCTTTCGGCGAGAGCTTTAGGTTTTGATAAATGGGTCGCAACTCTGGTTGCTTCCGTTTATATTTTTAGCGCCTATAATTTAAGTTGGATGGTGAATATTGTCACGGCGGCGTCACTTTTTATTTTTCCTGCTATTATTTATTTTTTGCTTAAGTTCAAAGAACACCATAAGTGGATTTGGCTTTTTTTAGGAGGACTTGTATTAGGGTCCGGCCTGATAATGGCACATCCCCAATTTGCTTTAATAGCGGTTTTTGGCGGATTTTTATTTTCGTTATTTTTAACTTTTGAATCGGACTTCAAAAAACCTAAATGGATTTTTCTCGTTGCTTTTTTAGCGATAAGTTTGATTGGATTAGCATTGGCGGCGTTTCAATTAATCCCTGAATATCAAACAGTTCTGTTAACTCAAAGGGGCGAGGCGCTCAGTTTTTCAGCATCTCAGGAGTGCGCTTTAATCCCGTTGGATTTTGTCAGATATTTTATCCCGAATTTCAATTTTTTAGTTAGTTGCGAATCTCTTTTATACATGGGAGTTTTACCTCTAATTCTGGCGATTTTGGCAATTTTTTACTCCAGAACTGAAAAAAAGCGTATTTTTTTCTGGATGTTTTTATTGGTGTTTTCTATTTTATTTTCCGTTAAATATTCTCCATTGGCTTGGATTTTTCATCAACTTCCGATTTGGCGAAGTGTCAGATCGCCGGGCCATTTTTTAATGCTTTCCGATTTTGCCTTGGCTGTTTTAGCCGGATTCGGTTTTAATTGGGTTTTAGAAAATAAAGAAAAGTTTAAAGAATCAAAAATATATAGGTGGATTAAAGGGCTTTTTTTCGGGGGGTTAGCAATAATCTTGGCTATAAACATCGCAAGTTTTTTTAAAAACAAATTTATAAAATTAGCGACAGATTATTTTGACAAGTACTATTATCAGAAAACCATCGGCTTGCCTTTAGAAAATTACCATCGCTCTATAGAAAACCTTATTTCCAGTAATTTTTATAATTTCAGTTTTTTAAATAAAGATTTTGCGATTCCATTTATTCTAACAGTGTTAGCGTTTTTGGTTTTATATTTTATTTACAAATTTAATAAAACAGCGCTTTTTTACGCCGTTATTCTTAGTGGTTTTATTTGGACAGTTTCCAGTCCTATGATTTCATCCGGTTTAACAAGGGATTTTTTCAAAGAAACCGAAATCATCGGATTTTTAAAGGATAAAAAATCGCCACTTCGTATTTATAGCTTACTGCCAGGCCTATCCACTTATCAATTATTGGCCTTAACTTATCCCGGCGTTACGGAATCCGACCAGAATGAATTTTTTAAAACAATGCTTCCGCCTAATTTGAATATTGTTTACGGCTTGGATTCTATAGACGGCTACGATGCTTCTATGCCACGGCGGACAGCAAGAATCCTCGCCGAACTTTTGAGCGAACGCGCCACGATTGGAAATAAAATTGCGGAAGCTAGATTAAAACCGGAAGAAAAAATAAAAATCTTTGAAAGTCGCAAAAACCTACTTTCAATGATGAATGTCAAATATGTGATTTCAGCTTATCCGCTTGATGAAAAATTTTTTAAAAAAGTTTTTGAGATTAAAACAACACGCTTTGAGGTTCCAGTTTATATTTATGAAAATAAAAATGTTTTGCCAAGATTTTATTTCGCGAAAACGGTAAATTCAGTTGAATCCGATGAAATGAAGGTTTTGAACGAAATTTTGGCCCCGGATATTAATTTCGGAGCCATAACGTTTATAGAATGCGGCGACAATTGCGAGGGCGTTTCTTTAGGAAAAATTATTGACTATGAATATAAAAACGGCTATTTGCGGATAAATACTGAAAGTCAAATTGGCGGCTGGCTAGTATTCAGCGAGTCATATGACAATAATTGGCAAGCTCTTATAAACGGCGCGGAAGATTCTATTTACAGAGCTAATTATATTTATCAAGCGGTTCAAGTCCCGGCCGGGGGAAATACTGTTGAATTTATTTACAAACCATGAAAATGCGACGGGTCTATGCTTTCTCCGCTCTTGGCATCTATATCGCCCCGCAACAATTTTACAATTACTTGCGCGGTAAATTTAGGATTTTCTTTCAGTTTGGCATCGCCAAACAGTTTCTCTCTCATAGGAGTGTTTAAAGCTCCGGGCGTAATTGAATAACAAGTTACATTTGTGTCCTCCAATTCTTTTGCCACTGCTTGGGTGAGTCCCTCGACAGCAAATTTAGTGGCCGAATAAAGAGCTAAGCGGGGGTAGCCATTTTTGCCAGCGCGGGACGAAATGTTAATGATGGCTCCCTCATTAATTTTTTTAAAATGGGGGATTACCTTTTTTAACATATAAAACATAGAAAAAACATTTATTCTAAAACAATCTCCGATTTCTTTCTCCGTCAGTTTCTCTACTATTTTTAGGGGCGGGCTCCACCCAGCATTATTAATTAAAATATCCAACCCAAAATTTTTAATAACGCCATTAACCCATTTGAATTCTTTTGCCTTGGAAATATCGGCAACAAAAATATCTGCTTTGCCGTTTAAGCGGAGTATCTCTTTTTTTGTTTGGGTTAGCGTTTTAATGTGTCTGCCTACCAATATTGTAAGTACTTTTTCTTTGGCTAGTTCCAGAGCGATAAATTTGCCCAAACCCTGACCGGCGCCCGTAATAATCGCGATTTTATTTGTTAATTTCATATAATAAAATATACAGCTTTTTGTTTTGACTTTCAACTTATTATCTTTTACAATAGCAGCATTAATTATGAGCTTATTGGGGTTATCGCAAAACGGAAAACACATAACTCAATGTCACATGTGTCGTGGGGGCGAGTTATTTAACGTGCTCGATCTTGGAATGCATCCACCATCAGACGCATTCTTAAGAGAGGACCAATTATTGGAGCAGGAAGCGTATTATCCCTTGAAGTTAATAAGTTGCGATAGGTGCGGTTTATTACAAATTGATTATATCGTGCATCCGGAAATCTTATATCAAAGGGATTATCCGTACGAATCATCCACTACTAAAACCGGAAGAGAGCATTACTATTCTATGGCGGCTGATATTGTCGAGGGGTTCTCAATACCCAAAGGGTCTCTGTCGGTAGATATCGGCAGTAATGTTGGAGTTTTGTGCGCGGGCTTTAAAAAACTTGGGTTTAAAGCTCTGGGGGTTGATCCTTCAAATACAGCCGCTAAGAAAGCTATTGATAACGGCATAGAAACTATTGTTGATTTTTTTAATGAATTTACCGCCGACAAAGTCCTCGGACAATATGGCGCGGCAAAAGTTATTACGGCTACTAATGTTTTTGCCCACATAGATGAATTAGACAGTACCGTCAGGGGGATGAAGAAACTATTAGCAAAAGATGGCGTTATCGCTATTGAAGCGCCCTATGCCGTAGATCTAATTAACAATTTGGAATACGACACTATTTATCACGAACATATTTGCTATTTGTCGGTTAAGCCGATGAGGTCTTACGTAAAAAGATTTGGGTTGGAGTTATTTGATGTCAAGAAAGTTTCTATTCATGGCGGGAGTCTCAGGTATTACATTGGGCATGAGGGCTCGCATTCATTGAAGAAGTCAATTAAAGATTATATTTCCGAAGAAAAAAAGCAGGGACTGTATTCTAAAGCGAAATTGAGGAATTTTGCTCTCAAAGTAGAAAAGCATAAAATGGCTCTCGTTTCACTAATTATGGATTTAAAAAAAAGAGGCAAAAAGATTGTTGGCATAACTGCGCCAGCCAAGGGCAATACGTTACTAAATTATTGTAATTTAAGCCGGCAGTATATAGATTTTCTAACCGAAAAAACACAGATAAAAATCGGCCTATATTCACCAGGTATGCATATTCCTATATACTCCGATGAGCATCTTTTTAAAAAGAAGCCCGATTACGCATTAATACTGGCTTGGAATTTTGCGGATGAAATTATGAAAAATTTGCATAAATTTAAAAAGGGTGGCGGAAAATTTATAATACCAATTCCGACTCCAAAAATTATATGATCACATCTAATAAGACAAAACTACAGGTATATAAAATTAAACCCGTATTTAAAGATAAAAGAGGAGAGATTTTTGATATTCTGGAATCTCGGGTAGACCATACTGGCATAATCACATTCAAAAAACAGGGGGTTAAAAGAGGTAGTCATTACCATAAAAGATCAATCCAATACACATACGTGTTGGACGGTAAAATCAAACTTATTACGGCTGACTCTAGTGGTAAGAACAAGAAAGAATTTGTATTGACTCCGGGATCATTCGCGGTTATACCTCCTAAAATTATCCATTTATATATTTCTATGACTAGCGCAAAAATTATTGACCTCACAACAATCAGCAGAAAAAAGGATGGCTACGAAAAAGACACCCATAGAGTAGATATAGATAAAATATGAGAATTTGTATCGTAGTTGATAATTTGAATCCTCATGCCGGATGGGGCAGGTTGGCTTTGAAAATAGCTGAAAGTTTCAGAGCAAATGGTCACGAAGTCGGTTTTATTGTTGAAAAAAAGATTGCGGGATTAAGCGCCTCTGATTTGGTGGCTCATTTAAAGTTATCATCTTTAAAAAATCTTTTACGCTTGCCCGTTACTTTATTGTTGATTAGAAATTTTATTAAGCCCTATGACGTCATTTTTTGTTTTGACGTAAATCCAAATGCCATTATTCTCAATATGGCCAATCTGTGGCAAAGAAGAAAAGTTGTTATCTACGCATTGGGGACATACTCCTTATTCGGTGATGGGACATTGATAAAAAATTTTTTTATGCGCTGGGCATACCGAAAAGCGAAAAAAGTTTTTATTGTGAGTGAGTTTGTTAAAAGGCAAATAGAAATAAATGGATTTAAGCTGAAGAAAGATATTATCGCGCCTGTTGGCGTTGATGCAAATTTTTTTCACCCTCTTTTATCGGAAGAGAAAATATTGCCCTATCCTTTTATACTAACGGTGGGGGCCCTTAAGCCTCGCAAAGGATATTATTTTTCCATATCGGCATTTAGCTTAATAGCCCAGGAATTTCCGGAGTTAAAATATGTAATTGTTGGCGACCAAGAGATAGGGACATACTATCAAGAAATGAAAAGTTTAGTTCATAGATTGGGCCTGGATAATCGGGTTATATTTTTGGAGAAAGTTAAAGATGAAGATCTTGTGAGATATTATAACGATGCCAAATTATTTATTTTGACTTCCGTAACAGAGTCGGACGCGGTGGAAGGATTCGGCATGGTATATTTGGAGGCAAGCGCATGCGGAACGCCAACGATAGGCGCCTACAATACCGGCGCTGAAGCGGCTATTAAAAACAACTCAACGGGTATTTTGGTTAGGCATGACCAACAAGAAATTGCCGGCGCAATGAGAAAAATTTTGGTTAATAAAAACCTTTCTGATGAGTTAGGCAATAATGGAATTGAATGGGCTAATAAATTTAATTGGCCAAATATAACTCGTATTTATCTGGAGAATCTATGTGCGCGCTAAACACAACTAAAGATGTTATTTTTCATGTATTGCCTTATGTAAAAGGCAGGGTTTTAGATCTCGGCGCGGGCACGGCAAAATATAAAGAAATTTTGAAAAAAAATAGCATCAATTATATTGCCTGCGACACGAAAAAGGATGAAAATATTGATACGATTTGCGATATTACAAATCTTATTTTCCCGGAGGAATCATTTGATACTGTTGTTTCAACGCAAGTTTTTGAACATATCGACAATCCATTCTCGGCGGTTCGCGAGATCAAAAAAGTTTTAAAGCCCGGCGGCAATGCGATTATTACAGCTCCCTTTATGGTTCCTTTTCATCCGGATCCAAAAGATAACTTTCGTTTTTCCAAAGAAGGTCTTGAAGAAATTTTTAGATCTTCCGGATTTGAAATTATTGATTCCGGAACTTACGGCGGATTTTTTATGATACTTTCCGAAATGATTCATTTTTCTTGGTTTAATCCCTATAAGCGCAAATCCGGGCGTTTTATGGCGATTATTGAAAAAATTGCTAAAATTTGTGATAAAATTTTTATTTCAAAAATTATTTACGCCAATACATTTGTAGTGGCCAGAAAAAAATGATTTTTCAACCGGACCGTTATCTGCTCAAAAAGCAAATAAAAAAATACGCCCATTATATCAAAGGCGTCATTTTAGACGCGGGCGGGGGGGACGGTAATCGCTACAGATCATTTTTTAAATTTGAAAAATATTTAACTCTCGATATCAATCCTTCAATCAGTCCCGATATCGTAGGTTCCGTTGAAGATATTCCGCTTGGCGATAATAGTATTGATTCTGTTGTTTCCACCCAAGTTTTGGAACATATCAAAAATCCTCAAAAGGCCGTGGAAGAATTTTATAGAGTTTTAAAAATTGGCGGTTATTGTCTTTTAACCGCGCCTCAATTTAGTGAATTACACGAAGAGCCGTATGATTATTTTAGATTTACCGCGCTTGGACTTGAAGAATTGTTCAAAAAGGCGGGATTTAAGATAGTTTTAATTGAAAAACGCGGCGGTTTTTGGTCGACTAACGCGCAAACACGAATCCGCTACGTTATTGATTTATTCCGGCTAAATAAAATACGTTTATTGCGATGGATATTCCAACCATTCATCTGGCTGTACGGCATGTCAGCGATTTTATTTGATAATTTTGACAAAAGCCGCGCCGGGCGCAAACATGCCATAGGCTGGTTAATTATCGCCCAAAAATGAGAATTCTATTTATTTTAGACGAGTTTTTGCCGGAAAATAACGGTGGCGCCGCCAATATTGCTTTCGGGCTGGCAAAGGGGATGATAAGGCTCGATCATGATTTATTGGTATTAACAGCAACTTATAATCCGGAAAAAGTTGGCGATATCGAAATTGAGGGCGTTAAAATAAAAAGAATTTTAGCATATTCTTTCGGACGTTTGCGAAACTTCAAAAATCTTAAAAATCGGGGGATTTTAAATGAATCAGAAAAGATTATAAGGGAGTATCATCCGGATGTGATTCATATCCACACTTTGCATCACAGATTTTCGTATGGCATTATCGGATTGGCGAAAAAACTTTCTAAAGCTGTTTTTCTCACCCTTCATGACGCGCAAACAGTTTTTAATGGAAAATTGTTTCCTAAAAATGATTATAAAATCACTTGGTTTGATAATTTAAAAAAGGATAAACTTGGTTATAATCCTCTGCAGAAGTTTTTTATTAAAAAGGCGCTGAAAAATGCCGATAAACTTTTTGCAGTTAGCAATGCTTTAAAAAAAGCGCTTGAAGCTAATGGCGCCGGTGATATAACGGTAATTCATAATGGAATTAACTTTAATGAGTGGCCAATTGATGAAATTCAGGGAAACAATATTCTTTTTATCGGCAGGGTAGATGAAGCAAAAGGGGCAAATGTTTTAATTAAAATTATGAGGGCTATTAATAGTAAGATACCAGGCGCCAATCTTATAATTGTTGGCGATGAAAATTTTAAAGCAGGGGATAATAAAAATATAAAAATACTTTCGTGGCAATACGATAGGATTGAAGTTAAAAAAATTTTTGCCAAAGCTAAAGTAGTCGTTGTCCCGTCGCTTTATTTAGACCCGTTTCCAACGGTTAATCTTGAGGCGATGGCGGCAGGCCGGCCCGTTGTAGGAACGTGTTTTGGCGGAACGCCGGAAGTTGTAGTTGATAACGAAACGGGCCATATTGTTAATCCGTACGACGAAAAAAAATTGATTGAAAAAATTGTTGACTTACTAGAAAATCATGACAAGGCAAAATTATTTGGCTCTAACGGCAGAAAAAGAATAGAAAAATTTTTCAGTTTGGAAAAGCAAATCCAAGAGACACTTACGATTTATAATAAATCGCTAATGAAAGAAAAGCAGTAAAAGTTCTGGCGATAACGCGAGCCAGAATTAAGCCGATGAGACCGTAAAGAGGAGTTAGAATTGTCATCACCGAGATCTGAAAAATAGGAGAGACAATATTAAACCAATACAATTTTTTTATTTTTTTATGAGCCGTTAAAGCAGGAATTATAAAAGTTGCGGGCGTACTTAAAATTGAAATGACGAAAATCTGGGACAGGAAAACAGAATCCATGTAGCGGGGGAAAAATATACTGTAAAAAAGCGGCGCTAAAATTATATAAGCCACAACAATCACTAAAGTGAAAACCGTTAGAATAATAATTTTTCGTAGCATTGTTTTTTTCAATTCTTTTTCGCTTCTTTCTGAAAATTTCGGCAATGCTAAATCCGGAAGACCTTTGAGGAGGCCTTTAATTTGTTCCGGCGGAGCTATGGCGAATGTATAATTGGCAAGATTTGCAGGCCCCAAAAAATGAAAAGCTAAAAATCGGTCAAGATAAGAAGCGATAACTGAAACAATGTTAATAATACTTAAATGTTTCGCATAAGCCATAATTCCCTCATCTTCCCCACTATTAGCGGGTTTTATTTTCATTTTGGTTTTAATGAAAAAGAAAGCGTTGGGGATAAGATTAGCGAGCAGATATGCAATTACTAAATGAAGAATATTTTTAGTCAGGAAAATTACCGTTATTAAAACTGCGGCAATAAATATTTGACCGGCCACCGCGTAATAAGCTGAAGTTTTAAATTCCCTTTTACCTATAAGATAAGCATTGTAAATCTGGAAACTGTTGAGCAGGGGGATGAATACCGCTCCGATAAAAAAAGCCGTTGCCAACATTAAATTTCCGTTATAAAAATAGTAACCCCCGATAATCAAGGCGGCTAAAGTCCCTAAAATTCCGTATTTTAATTTTTTCTTTAATCCCAAACTTAGTGAATTTTCAAATCCACGACTGACGGATTGGATAACAGCTGTGTCCATCCCCGGCAAGGCGAAAATCCCAAGAACCGAAATCCATGCCAAAATATAACTGTATGTTCCGTAAATTTCTTTTGGTAATAAACGCGCAAAGAAAAAAGCCAGAGCAAAATTGACCGCGATAGAAATAAAATTTCCGAAAGTCAAAAAAGACCCGCCTTTTAAAATATAAGATAGATTTATTTCGAGAAAATCAGAGATTTTATTGAGCAAATTCGCAACACATTTTCTTGGAAACATAGTTTGTATTATGTCTTAAATGTAGCATGATGGCAAATATGGAAGAATAGAATAAAAATTCTTTTTAGAAAACCGCGTGGGATGCGCGGTTTTGTGTTTCAAAAGTTTATTATTAAAGTTTTTTTACGACAAAGCGCAATCTTCTTGCGGTAAAAAAGGTATCTTGCGGAACGATGTCCAATCGCAACAGTTTAAAAGAATCGCGGAATTCTTTGGATTTAAAATATGACAAATCAATAAAATTAGAAGACGAAAAATCTTTCATATAATCCAGGTGGGAGAGTTCTTTAATATAATCTTTTGACCTGTGAGGAAGCACTATCGGCCCAATCCATCTTATAGCTGTTCCGCCAATACCTAATTTAAAAGTGTTTCTAATAAGAAAAAAGAAAATTTTATTCCAAGTAATGCGCGGAATGGAATCAATCGCTATAATTGCACTGGGTTTTGCGATATGTTTCAATAACTTAAACTTAGCAGGTGTGTCTCCAGGCACTATGTGTAAAACACTGTAGGACATTATCAGGTCAAAGCGGTTTTTGAAATTCGGTTTGTCGAGATCCATCATACCATTCAAAAGAAACTCAACACCTTCTTTTTTAAAAGCAGGATTTTCCAAACAGCGATTAATTGATAAGTCAGAAATATCAGCTCCAACAATGTGGCATTGCCGGTATTTGAGAAGCTCGCGAATTAAACCGCCGGCACCGCACCCAAGATCAATGCATTCTTCAAATTTATCACGGTAAGGTAATATGTATGTTTTTACAAAATTTTCGTGTATTTCCTGAGGAAAATTACTATAAGTATTAAATTTCATTTCGAGCATTTGTTTGATATGATTAAGTATATAAACAAGTGATAGTTTAATTAGCATACTCTTTAATTCTTGAACTTGGCAAGCGGATATAAAAAATAAGAATATTTCTTGTAAAACAAAATGTTACAATATTTATATAAAATAATAAATCAAAAAATCATTTGGGGTTTAATGATATTTTGCTTATTTTTTATTGGGCTTGGCACAATCCTCTGGCCCGTTTTAAGCGGGCAGAAAATATTTAATGACTACTATGTGACGAACTATGCCGTTGGCCAGACCGGCTATAATTTTTATAAAGATTTCGGCGATAGCTTGAGGCAGGGGCATTTGCAACTTTGGCTATCAAGCTATATGGGGGGCTTCCCCGTATATCTAACGCAAGCGGGCTTTTTTAATCCCATCGGGATGATTCTTTTTAGGTTTTTTGACTATATTTTTGCCTACAATTGGCTGACTTTTTTAAATTTCCTGTTTGCGGGACTGGCAATGTATTGGTTTATAAGAAATTTAAAATTATCAAAATTAGCCGCTATTTTAGGAGGATTTGCTTGGGCGCTTTCTTTTAATAATATCCAATATGGGTCCATGCTGATTTTTAGTAATCTTTATTTCTTTATTCCGTTGTTTTTTGGCGCAATTCTAAAATTGTCAAGAGGGAATAAAAAATATCTTATTTTGGGCAGTTTGATCTCTGCCTATGGTTTAATAGCAGGTTTTACAACCTTAGTTTTTTACACGTTTATCACAGGCTTAGCTTGGGCTTTGTTTTTAGATTGGCCAAAATTTCTTGGAAAGACACTTCGCAATTATATTTTTATTTCTTTGATCGGAATAATCTTAGCGAGTATTTGGCTTTTGCCGGTTTTGAATTATTTGCCGCTTACCTTGCGGGGAGACGCGATAAGTTCAATAAATTTTTATGATTACTTAAAAATTGGCGATATTTTAAGATTTTTTTATCCTTTTATTCAATTGCCGGGATTTGGCGGTTTTTCACTTTTAAGCGGCGTAGCCAATCTTTATGTCGGCATTATCCCGTTTTTATTGGCAATTATAGCTTTTTTTCTGTGGAAAAGGAACAAAATGATTGCATTTTGGTTAGGGCTTTTCATTTTTGCGTTTTCAATGCGACTTTGGTTTTTTCCGGTGTTCCAATGGCTTCAGTATTTGCCTTTATTCAATAAATTCAGAGCGCCTTTCCATTGGTACAGTTTGGCATTTTTTTCTTTATCAGTGCTTTCTGCCTATGGTTTGGATTATTTAAAAGATATTAAAGAAACAGGGTGGTTCAAGAAGTTTATAAAAATTTTAGAAATTTTCGCGGTTTTAAATATTGCAATTGTTCTGATAATTAATACGGCAATAAAATTTTTTCGTATAAATATTTTAAATACCATTTTTGAATATTTTGATAAATATTTATATTCAATCGCCAAAAAAAATCCGATTGATTATTATCATCAAATTATAACGCAGGTTTTTGATAAAAGCGCTCAAACTTTTTCTTTCTCTAATTACCATTTTTTAATTTCTTTTGTGTTCGTTTTAATAGGCATTTCGATTTTTGTTTTGTATCGGCGGGATTATATAAGTTTTGAAAAATTTAGAATATTGGCGGTAGCGATTGCAATTCTAAATTTGGTCTTTATCTGGCAGGGATATTATAATTTTACTTCCAAAAATTTAATAACCAATCCGCCGGATACAGTTCAATTCATTAAAAAGCAAAAAGAGTCAGATAATTTTAGAGTTTTCAGATTTTATCCGCCGGAAATGTATAAGCAATTTGGACTTTATGATTTAAAAAATCCTTTGGATTACGATATAAAAACTTTGGGATTACAAATTAATCCCTATTGGATTGATGGGCTCGGCGGAGGAGAGCCGTTTAGGTCACAGAGAATTTCCGAAGTTCTTGATGAAATCGGTTATGAAGTTTCATCTATGTATGGTCCAGTTTGGATTAAATTCAATGATATTTCTCTTAACGACAAAACCTCCCGCTTTTCCTCTCCTCAAAACCTAAACCTCATGTCCATGCTTAATATCAAATACGTCTTTTCTTCATTTAAATTACTCAACCTGAAACTTATTTATGAAACCACAGCCACGGAAAAAAACATTCCGGTATATGTCTACGAAAATCCCAACGCTATGCCAAGAATATATTTTGCCAATAGTGTTAAATATATTGACTCTCAGAATGCGTTTGAGGAGCTATTGAAAGTTAAGGATTTTCATGAGATGACGTTGATTGAAGCGACGAAATCCGACCGAAGTCCGACATCTGGGGATCTCGATGTCGGACTTCAAGAAGTGTCGGATTTTGATATGATAGAATTTAAATCAGAATCAGTAAAAATCAAAACTTCCGGCGATGGTGGATGGTTAATATATAGTGATGCTAATTTGCCGACCTGGGAAGCGTATATAGACGGCCAAAAAACAGACATTTACACAGCCAACTATCTGTTCAAGTCCATATTTGTTCCGGAAGGGGAACATGAAGTGATATTTAAATATCCGGGTTTGTGGGGGCAGTTTAAATATGCGTTCGAAAGTATTTTTGAAAAATAGATATTTATGAAAAAAACAGAATTTTGTCCTATTTGTCGCAAAAAAAATCCAAGCGAATTTGATCATAAAAATGAATTTACTATATGGAAATGTTCCGGTTGTGATTTATTATGGACACCAGATGTAAGTGAGGATATTTTAAGAGAATTTTATTCAAAGTCATATTTTAAAAGTCAGCATCATATTTTCGGTTATAGTAACTATATCGAAGATGAAGAAACTCTTCGTATTAATGCTCGCTACATATTATCCGAATTTCCGGAATTCAAAAATCGTTTACCTAAAATGCTTGATATCGGATGTGCTTACGGTTTTTTATTAGATGAGGCCAGGAAGTTGGGTTGGGGAACAGAAGGTCTGGAATTTAGCACTGAGGCAACGAACTATGCAGTCAATAAATTAAATTTAAATGTATCTACTGGCTCTATTATGCAAGCCAATTTTCCTGAAAATAGTTTTGACATTGTTACAATGATAGGTGTTATAGAGCATCTAGCCGATCCTATAGCCGCCATTCGCAAGATAAATAAAATATTAAAACTCGGCGGTTACCTTGCCATTACCACTATTAACACCAAGGGATTCGTGAGGTTATTTGATTTAAAGCCGCCAGAACATACTTTTTATTTTTCTGCCAAAAATTTATCTTTATTATTAAAAACGGAAAATTTTAAAGTAATGAAATCTCTTCCTTATTGGTGCTTTTATAATTTAAATGAGGCCTTGGATAGAGCTTTTAGATTGATTTTTAAATCTAGTAAAAGAATCGAGGAATTTTTAGGAAAATTCCCTTTTTTGAAATATCCAGTAAAAGTGCCAACCAATGAAATGTTTGTATTGGCCCGAAAGATAAAATAAATATGAAAGTTATTTTTTTATTTTTAATTTGCTTGCTTGTGATTTTTGGGCCAATTTTATTTGGCGATAAAGTTATTGATGATTTTTTCGGTCTTGATCTGGCTCAATATAAATTTTTAACAGATTTTGGCGATAATTTGAAACAAAATTTGACACAACTTTGGTGGCCGGATTATCTCGGGGGTTTTCCGATTTATTTAACTCAAACCGGCCTTTTTACTCCTTTAGTTTTTATTTTATATAAATTCTTTAGTGGTTTCGCAGTTTACAATTGGCTAACCTTTCTTAATTTCCTGATCGGAGGGCTTGCAATGTATTGGTTTGGTAGAAATTTATCGCTTTCAAAGATTGCTTCAGTTATTGTTGGCTTAACCTACGTTTTATCCCAAAATAATTTATATTGGGGTCCAACTTTAGTTTTCAGCAATGTTTATCCATTTATCCCTCTGTTTTTTCTGGCATTATTGAAAATATCAAGAAATGAAAAATTATGGTTTATTTGGGGGGGCTTGATTTCTGCTTATGGATTAGCGGCTGCAGAAATACAAATCGTTTTTTACGTATTTGTTATAGGATTTTTTTGGGCTTTATTTTTATTTTGGCAATCAAAAAATCTAAAACCGATTTGGGGATATTTTAGCATTGGCATTGCCGGAACAATTCTGGCAAGTTTTTGGCTTTTGCCGGTTTTTAATTATCTGAAGTTAACCACTCGGAGCGGAGCTCTAAGCTTTGCCGATTTGACCTATGACTTTATGAGAATCGCTGACCCTTTGCGATTTTTCTACCCCTATATCCAGTTGCCGCAATTTACCGGTTTAGCGAGTTTAGGCCTCGTTCCCAATTACTATATCGGCGCATTTGTTTTCTTTTTGGCAACGGCGGCGCTCTTTCTGGTTGGGAAGAATAAACTTATTGCTTTTTGGGCCGGTGTTGCCACCTTCGCCTTGGTGGTTAGAATTAAATGGACGGGGATTTTTTGGTTGCTTCATTTTTTACCCGGCTTTGACCGTTTCCGAGGAGTTTTTCATTGGGCATATATAAGCTCGTTTGCTTTGGCGCTTCTTGCCGGTTTCGCCGTGGATAATATGGAGCAGATTAAGGAATCAAAATATTTTAAAAAATTTGTTAACGCGCTGAAAATTTTTGGATGGACAAATATTATTTTAGTTGCAGTCATATTTTTAACCAGTTTGTTTCGTGCCAGAATCTTAAATAAAATTTTCCAATTCTTTGATACAAAGATTTATCAGACAACAAGGCAATTTCCCTTAGAACATTACCATAATGTCATTACTTCGGAATTTGATAAATTTTTAAACGCTTTTAGCTTAAGCAATTATCATTTTCTTATTTCATTTTTGAGCATTTTAATCGCAGTATTAATTTTTATTTTGTATCAAAGAAATAAAATTACTTTTGATAATTTCAAAAAATCAGCGTTTGTATTCACGTTCTTAAATTTGGTTTTAATCTGGCAAGGTTATTACAGTTTTATCCCGCAGAATAAAATCACCAATTATCCCGATACGGTAACTTTCATAAAAAATTACTATCATGGTGAAGAAAAATACAGATTTTTCAGATTTTATCCGCCGGAATCCTATCAAGAATTCGGAGTTTTCAATGTTAAGGATTGGTCTGACTATAAATTAAAAACCTTAGAATCAAATATAGGCGTTTATTTTGATATGGATACTTTTGGCGGACTGGAGCCATTTATGTCGGCCCGCATTGCCGATATTTTTGATGAAATAGGATTTGAGAGGCCTACGGCGATTTCAGGCGAACCTTGGCTTCGCTCTACGAAGTTGTCTTTAACCGACAAAACCTCCCGCTTTTCCTCTCCTCAAAACCTAAATCTCATGTCCATGCTCAACATCAAATACGTCTTTTCTTCATTTAAATTACTCAACCTAAAATTAGTCTACGAAACCACAGCCACCGAAAAAAACATTCCGGTATATGTTTACGAAAATCCCGATGCTATGCCAAGGATATATTTTGCCAAGGAGGTTAAATATATTGATTCAGAAAGCGCTTTTGGCGAGCTATTAAAAGTTAAGGATTTTCATGAGGTGACGTTGATTGAATGCGAAAGAAATTGTCCCAAAATATGGATTTCCGACTTCAAAAATTCCCCGAAGTCGGAAATCAATATTTTCGAATCGCAACTTATTAAAATCAAAACTTCCGGCGATGGCGGATGGTTAATATACAGTGATGCCAATCTGCCTACTTGGGAGGCGTATATAGACGGCCAAAAAACGGATATTTACACAGCTAACTATTTATTTAAGTCCGTGTTTGTTCCGGAAGGGGGACATGAAGTGATATTCAAGTATCCCGGGTTGTGGGAACAAGATAAAGCGGCGCTCAAGCGCTTAATTTTTCGTTACTAATTTTCAGATTTTATTTTTGAGCAATAAGACTAAACCAATTTTTGATTTCCAATTTTTCCAAAAGTTGATACATAACACTATAAGTCACCAAAGGATAACGATGAATTTGAATTATTTTCGGCATTTCTTTTATGATCCATCCCATATCCAATCTTTCATGATTAAGATAGTAATCGGCCAAAACCGCATCTGAAGTTTTTTTAAAAAGATGATCATAGACAGTAGGAATGACTTTTTTTGGCGAATGAATAAGTTTATTAATAAACGCGTCTAAGAGCTCTAATAAAGAGCGTTTTTTTAACGGTTCATTAAAGATAAAAATGAGGCCGTCCTCTTTAAGCATTCCCAAGGCCATGCGGATTACCTTTTTGTATTCATAGATATGATGTAGAGAAGCGGCAAACATAATGAGATCGTATTTTTGAGTATTTTCTTCAAAAAACTTCTCTACCTCAATGCAAATCTTTATCAACTTTCCCTTGCCCGGATATTTGTATAAGTCCAGCATATCCGGAGAGAGGTCAAGGGCGTAAAGAGTGTATCCCAATTCTAAAAATGCCTTACTTAATAAACCAGTGCCGCAGCCAACGTCTAAAATTACGGGTTCTTTTTTGTTTTTTAAGATACTGTCAATAAGTTTAATATCAGTCCAATACGAGTTCCAAATTTGATTACAAAATAGATGCTCGGCGTTATAAGAGCGAGAAATCTCCTTTGATAAATTTCGGTTGGCTTGAAGAATTTTATTTTGGCCCATTTTGTCAGTATTTAATATTTAAAAAATATCATTTGGGACCGACGGTAAAAACATATAGGCCTTGAATGTCCATGATAGGAGAGACGTTTTTCATATTTTTTGCCAATAGTTCTTGCCGTATTTTTTCAACGTCAGATTTATTTTCGGCAATTAAGAAAGAATAAAATGGATACTCGGAACGATTTCTAAACCACCAAAAATCCACCAGCAAGTCATGGCTATTCGCAAAATCAATTTTTATCATTCCAAGATAATATTCAAAGTTAAATGTCGGAAACTGCGATTGCCAGATCCGATTTTTAGGAATAATTCTAAAAGCCATTTTTTCTTGGTTCGGAAAAAAAGTTTGAATTGCTTTGCTGAATTCAATTACTTCTTTTGGTGGAACATTATTTGGCCATTCTTTCACATAACTCCAAGTATTAGAAAACTGATATGTCCACAACGCCATGATGATTAAAATCAGGAACCCGAATAAAAATCTTTCTTTTTGTCCCAGTGATTTCTTTTGCTGAAAAATTTCCAAAACAACAATAGTTGAAGTCCCGATGAGCAACCCCCAAAACGCGGCGGTTAAAACGCCCTGATAAGGCCAGCCTCCGGTAGCATTGACAAAAAATGGCTGGATAATGGCGGCAACCGCCAAAATGACAATGATTTTGAAAAAATAATGATTTAAATTTAATTTTGTTCTCAATTTCCATAAAATTCCGATAATTAAAACAGCACTTCCCAATGTGGTGATTGTTTTTTTGAAAAAATAAAAAGTTTTTACGCTTGTCATCGTAACAAAAGGTCCCGTTAAACCAACGATAAAATTTTTAACGCCCCTGAATGTTCTCTCAGTATAAATATAACAAAAATCGCTTATCATATTATGCCAGCCCAAATACCATGTATTTTGGATAATTTGCAACATGAATCCTAAAATTGGCGCCGAAGCGAAAATCAGCCACTTTTTCCAAAGGAATTTTTTTAAAACAAAAATATCAAATAAAATAAGATAGGCAAATATATAAAAAGTAGCGTCGTAGGAAGAAAGAGACAATATCAAATAGGCGAACCAGATGTATAGATTATACTTTTTGTATTTTTCAGGAATATTAAAATTTTGCCAAGCTTGAACGCTTAAATAAAGAATTAAAAAAATAAATAAAATAGTCCATGACTGGAAAGCGGAATCAGCATAATTTAAAAAAGTAACTGAAAAACCATAATAAAAAACCGCAATGGTAGCCGTTGCCTTGTTTGAAACCGATTTGATAAACCAATAAAAAAATCCTAAAGCCAAAAGAGAAAGGAAAATAGAGAAAAATCTAAATAGAAATCTTTCTGTAATTCCGATTTTAGTAAGAATTGCATAGGGAGCAAGGAAAAATGGGGGATAATGTGTGTAATGAATAGGGCCGCGAGTTAAAGAACCATCCATTGTGTCAATCGGGCGATTCCTGAATTCCGGTTCGTCCAAATAATGAATAAGTTTACTGTAAGGTTGCGGTATAAATAAAAAATAATTTTTGGCAAGCCCATCTTTTGCCCAATATTGGCTGGACATTAAAATTTGAGCCGAACCAAAGCCCCAACCATCCCAACCGTTTTCATCCATTGCTTTAATACTCAAATAAGAACCCAAAATCAAAATAATTATTAAAATCGGCAGATATTTTTTCACAAAATCAATCATTTCCGAATTTTAATCGTTTTGACAATCTAAGTCAAAAGTCATATAGTTGTCTTCAATGTTCGTTCCCAATTAAATAAAACGGAGGTGAGAAAATGTATCCGAAACTTGATGAAAAAAAAGTTTGTTTTGTAACGCCGCCGTCGGCTTTTTCGGCCTATACCGGGACGGCTATTAATGCCGCGACACAGATTTATCCCTATTTGTCTTATCAGTATCTTTCGGCTTGGCTCAAAGAAAAAATTAAAATGGGGCTTAAGACAAGAGTTCTTGATATGGGGATTGCACCCGATCCATGGCCACTTTTGGGGCGCTTTCTGTTAAGGGAAAAGCCGAAATATTTAGGGCTGTCTTTCACAACGCCATTGTTTTATGAAGCCAAATTGATAGGCCTGATAGCTAAAGATCTTCTTGGGCCGGAACTCGTTTTGATTCATGGTAATGTCCACGCATCAACACTATATGAAGAAAGTTTAACGGAAACAATGTGCGATGTTATTGTGAAGGGCGAAGGCGAGGTTACTTTCGGAGAAATTTGCCAGGGAAAGCCATTTAACGAAATTTTGGGCGTAATTTATCGCGCTGACGATTGGCGGAAACAACTCATTTCTGCCGAGGAAATTATCAGCCGCCGAGTAAAAGGCGAGTCCTGTTATGATATCGCCAAAAATGCGGTTTTTTCGGAAGAGCCCGATATAAGAAGTACCATATATTGGGGATCGCGTCCGTACATAGGAAGTTCAAAAAATAACAGCTTAGACGATTTGCCGTTTCCCGACATGGAACTTTACGATATTTATCGTTATAAAAATCCGGATATCATTGCTCACGGTTATCCGATGCAGCAGGTTGAAACCAGCCGCGGCTGTCCCTTTACCTGCAATTTTTGCAGTTCTGAAGACACATACAGAGCAATGAGCCCGGATTATGTCATTGAGCTTTACAAATATCTCATAAAATGCGGGGTAAAAGAATTTCGCCTTATTGATGACCAGTTTCTTATTAATATAAATAGAGGAAAGGTTATTGCGCAAAAAATGCTGGAAAATAATATAACCATTTCCTGGAATATGGCCAATGGCGTCAGGGCTGACCGAGTTGACAGGGAATTTCTGGAACTTGCCGCCAGATCGGGATGTTATCAAGTTGGAGGCGGTTATGAATCGGGAGACCAGGAGTCGCTGGATTCAATCCAGAAAAATCTTGATATTGAAAAAAGCATTGAATGCATGAAAATGATTAAAGAATTAGATATTGAAACAGTGGGCTTTTTTATGTTTGGAACCCCAGGTGATACCGAAAGGTCGATGCAGAAAACCATTGATTTTGCCAAAAAACTGATGCCTGATTTTGCCAAAGTTACCGTTTGCATCCCGTTTCCGGATACCCGCCTTTATGCTGATTATGAAAAGCGAGGGTTAATATTAAGTAAAAAATGGGATGATTATAACATTCATAAAGCGGCGAGATTATTCAAACACCCGAACGGTTTAACGCCGGAAATT
Organism: Patescibacteria group bacterium; assembly: GCA_018826255.1. GTDB lineage: Bacteria > Patescibacteriota > Minisyncoccia > UBA10092 > UBA10092 > UBA10092. The sequence goes on from JAHJZO010000029.1 coordinate 22,800, forward strand.
CTGGAAAAATTTTATTGGAAATTTTATCGGGAGTTTTATCTGAATCCGAGATATCTTTGGTGGAAGGGCCGTAAAAGTTTGAGGGATGGAACTTTTTTCAGAAACGCGAATCTGGCAAAAAAACTTTTCTTTGCCAAAATAATACCCGATAGCCCGTTGAATTGGGCGTTAAAAAAATAGAAAAATGCCCGCATTACGCGGGCATTTAAATTATTCTGGCTAAATTAATTATGGTTTTTCCGATGAGAAAAACATTTTTCCAATTGATAACATTTGATTTTCCGTATACTCTTTCTTGATTACAGAAGGGGACCTCCACATATGAAATTTTTTTCTTAACCAATTGAATCAGTATCTCTGCCATATAAGCGGGGCTGTCGGTGGTCATTGAAACCGTTTTCAATATATCGCGTTTAAAAAAACATGGGCCGTTAAAATATTTCAGATGTAAGCCGAAAAGAGCATTAAATGTCATAGTATAACTTCGTGACAACATTGAACGAAAAAACGTGCGCTGTTGAGGATTGGCGACATAAGGAATGATGACATCGGTTTTCCCGATTTGTTCAAAAATTTTTTGTATACTTTCCAAAATTATCTGGTTATCTCCCGGAAACCAGCCGACATAATCTTTAACGGCGGCGCGGATTCCCGTCCTGATATTGTACCCCAATCCTTTTGGCTTGGGGTTGGACATCACTTTAATGCATCTGTTGTTGAGTGACAGTTCGGCGGCAACTTTTTCCGTTTCATCCGTTGAGCCGTCATTTATAATAATTATTTCATAATCGGAAAGTTCTTGATTTTCCAAAGCCAATAAAACATTTTGAATCGTTTTTTCAATGTTACCGGCTTCGTTTAAAGCGGGGATAATTATTGACACGGAATTATTCATGTCTTTAATCATAAATCAATTCCTTTCTTTGTAAAGATACAAGCCGTTTTTCTTGACATCCGCGGTTTTATTTGTTATTACAAGTCCATTCAGATCTTTGAAAATTTAACATAGGGAGGGAAGATATGCAAACTTTAGTTACCGGTGGAAAGGGTTTTATCGGCAGTCATTTGATTGAAAGATTATTGAACGATGGTCACGAGGTTGTATGTCTGGATTTGGAAGAAGCGTCCAATCGAAATATTGAATGCTTTCTCCATAATGAAGGTTTCGTTCTAGTCAATAGGAATATTGTTTCTCCTTTTTCTGTTAGAAATATTAAAGACATTTTACGCGATTACGAAATTGATATAGTTTTCCATTTGGCGGGTCTTGCGGACATTGTTCCGTCAATACAAAATCCTACGGAATATTTCGCGACCAATGTCATAGGGACGCTCAATATACTTGAAGCGGCTCGCGAATATGGAAAACTCCAAAAATTTATCTATACTTCTTCATCGTCTATTTACGGAATTCCTGAATTTTTTGAAATTCCAACTTCCGAAGAAATTCCGATCAAACCGCAATATCCCTACGCCGAAACAAAATATCAGGGGGAAAGATGGGTAAGTCATTATGGCCAAATTTACAAATTGCCCACGATTTCTTTGCGTCTGTTTAATGTCTATGGACCGCGGTCGCGGACAACCGGGACTTACGGCGCGGTATTCGGGACATTTTTGGCGCAGAAAATAAACGGCAAACCATTCACAGTTGTCGGCGACGGGAGGCAATCAAGGGATTTCACTTTCGTCACGGATGTTTGCGACGCTTTTGTAAGAGCGGCGGAATCCAAGATATCAGGAGAAGTATTTAATGTCGGCTCCGGAAAACCGCAAACAATTCTGCGATTGGTTGAACTTTTGGGAGGCGATATTATTCACATCCCCAAAAGGCCGGGCGAACCGGATAAAACTTGCGCCGATATATTGAAGATTAAAAACACGCTCGGTTGGACGCCGAAAGTTTCGTTTGAGGAAGGCGTGAAAATTATGCTGGATAATATTGATTACTGGAGAAACGCGCCCGTATGGACGCCCAATTCAATCTGGGAAGCGACCAAAGATTGGTTTGAATTTTTGGGCGGCAAGGAGGGAAAATGACAACACTGGCGAAAAAGACTTATCAGGAATTGAGAAATCTCGGCGTTGATAAAGCGGATGATTATTTCAGCGCGCTGACCGGTATCTTGAAAAAAGTGCGCGTAACTTCATGCGCGCTCGAAACGGGAAACGCGCTGGAAATAAATTATGCCATTAATATAGTCGCCAATTGCTTGCGCGGCGCCCTTTTGGACAAGAAAAAATTTATTGCTGTTGGCAATGGTGGTTCGGCGGCAATCGCAATGCACGCGCTTGTCGATTACGCCAACGCCGGCGGTTTGCAAACAATGGATTTAATGAATCCGGCATTAGTTACCTGCATGGCAAATGATTATGGGTATGAAAAGGTTTTTGCCAAAAACATAGAAATGCATGTTGAAGAAAGCGATGTTTTGTTTGCCATCTCAAGTTCGGGCCAATCGCCTAATATTCTTTCAGCTTGCGACGCGGCAGACATAGGGTGCAAAATAATTACCTTTTCCGGCTTCAGCCCGGAAAATCCTTTGAGGAAATTAGGAAGTATAAATTTTTACGTTCCTTCTAGCCATTATGGGTTTGTGGAACTGGCCCATCAGATACTTATCCATTGTATTTTGGATTTTTACCTAAAAAAACTGATCAAAGAAAGAGGTTGATTCTCATGAATAGAATGATTTTAGACGGCCATAAACTATTGTGGCACAGAGAAAGGGTTGAAGCGTGGCATGGGGGCGAGAGAATAGCGCCGATTACCATTGATTGCGCCTTAACGAGAAGATGCACTTATCGATGCGCCTATTGTTATGGTCAGTTGCAGGCAAATGATGAAAGGAAAATGACCAAAGATATTATTTTTCGTTTTCTTGATGACGCGGCCGAAATTAGCGTTAAAGCAATTAGTTTTGTCAGTGACGGAGAGAGTACATGTTCTCCCCACCTATATGACGCTATTTTGCGCGGTAAGAAAAATGGTCTTGATATAGCGTTGGGAACTAACGGCTATTTGCTGAAAGAGGAAAATTTAGAGGAGATTCTTGCTTGCCTTACTTATCTCCGTTTCAATATCTCTGCCGCGGAACCATCTAGTTACGCGAGAATAATGGGGTGCAAGGAAGAATGTTTTTTGGTGGTCCGCGATAATGTCAAAAAATGCGTAGAAATTAAAAAGAAAAATAATCTTGACGTTACTATTGGCTTGCAAATGGTTCTTTTACCTAGTTTTAAGGACCAAATAATTCCTTTGGCGGAACTTGGTAAGGAGTTGGGCGTAGATTACTTTGTCATCAAACATTGTAGTGATGACGAGAGTCATACCCTTGGGATTGATTATTCAAAATATTTTGGGTTGACCGGATTGTTGGAAGAGGCAGAGTCATATTCGGAAAGCGATTATCTGGTGAAAGCTAAATGGTCCAAAATTTTAAGCAGGGGCGAGAGAAAATATTCTCAATGTTATGGACCGGCTTTCATCATGCAGTTTTCCGGTTCCGGCCTGGTCGCTCCTTGCGGCATGCTGTTTAACAGAAAATATAAAAAATATCACATAGGAAATATCGCGAATGTTTCTTTTAAGAAAATATGGCAAAGTGAAAGATACTGGGAAGTGATTAATTTGATTGGCTCGGAAAAATTTGATGCCAGAACAATGTGCGGGTCGCTATGCCTTCAGCACAAGGCAAATGAATTTCTGTGGGATTTGAAAAACGGAAAAGCAGTGTTAAGAGATACACATGGGGAACTACCCATGCATATAAACTTTGTTTAACGGGCGCTTGACGCCCGTTTTAATTTGTTGTATGTTTCGGGCATAAAATTTTTTGGCACTTTTAAAAAATAATAACGAAGGAGGAGATACCATAATGGCCCTGAATCGCAAGATAAAGACATTGGAAGAATTTATTGTTGAATTGAAAAAGTTGAGAAATTCCGGTAAAAAAATCATACACTGCCACGGAGTATTTGACTTGGTGCATATCGGCCACATCCGCCATTTTTCCATCGCCAAGGCCTTGGGGGATATTTTAGTGGTTACAATCACTCCGGACCAATACGTGAACAAGGGCCCAGGCAGGCCGGTATTTACGGAGGCTCTCCGCGCCGAATATATTGCGGCGCTTGAGCCGGTTGATTACGTAATAATCAACAATTGGCCGACGGCGGTTGAAATAATAAAGGCGATTAAACCGGATGTTTATGTTAAAGGCCAAGATTACGCGGACTCTGAAAAAGACGAGACCGGAGGGATACACTGTGAAAGAGAAGCGGTTGAATCGGCGGGCGGGAAGATCCACTTTACCGGCGATATTACTTTTAGTTCCAGCTCGCTTCTTAACGAATATTTTGATATTTATCCCAGAGAAGCCCAGGATTTTTTAGCCGGTTTTCGGAAAAAATATTCAGCCGAAAAAGTCATTGAAATGCTGAAAAGTTTGAAATCAATGAAAGTTTTGATTATTGGTGAAACGATTCTGGATAAATATCTTTTTATGGCTCCGATGATGGGCAGGCCGCTAAAGGGGAATCACATTGCCGCCAGAACTATTGGGGAAGAAACCCACGCCGGAGGTATTCTGGCCTGCGCCAATCACTTGGCGAATTTTTGCGGCAATGTTGATTTGATAACAGCCATTGGTAATAACGGAAATGAAGAATTCGTCAGGGCGCATCTCAAATCAAATATAAATCTCCAGTTATTTTATCATGATGTCGCGCCGACAATTGTTAAAAGGCGATTCATAGAAACTTCTTTCAGGTCCAAATTATTCGAAGAATATATTCTTGACGACAGGCCGTCGCCGGAGCTAGATGAGAAAATAATGAGCTATCTGCGCGGCATTCCAAGAGACCTCGTTTATGATTTGATTCTTGTTTTGGATTACGGCCACGGGCTGATCACTCCACGGCAAATAGATTTTCTCTGCAACCAGAGATTTGATTTTTTGGCGGTAAATGCTCAAACAAACACCGCCAATATGGGATTTAATTTGATAACAAAATATCCCAGAGCCAACTATTTTTGCCTGGATGATATAGAACTGAGATTGGCTTTTCACGACAATTACAGTGAATCGGCGAAAATTATAACGCGTTTAGCGGATAGGGCTTCAAGCTCCAGAGCTTATATGTCCAGGGCCGTCGCGGTTACATTGGGGCATTTAGGGTCAATGGTCTATGACGCGAAAAAAAATGAACTCTGCAAGGCGCCGGTGTTGTCCCAGAAAATCGTTGATACCACCGGAGCCGGAGATGCGTTTTTCGCGTTAACCGCTCCCTGCGTCGCCAAGGGATTTTCCATGGATTTAGTGGCTTTTATAGGCAACGCGGCTGGAGCTTTGGCCGTTGGCTATTTAGGCAACCAGAAATCAATTGAAGCGACTCCGTTTTTCAAATTCATAACGGCTTTGCTTAAATAAGAAACAACCCCGCAAGCTTGCGGGGTTTTAAGTTTTGTAGTATAGTAACCGCCGATCTAGAGGTCTTTAAAAACTTAATTATGGAGGTGAAAATGTCTAAGAAAATCTTAGTTATCGGAGGCGCCGGTTATGTCGGCAGCGCTCTGGTGCCAAAATTGTTGGACGCGGGGCACTATGTCCGTGTTTTGGACACATTTTGGTTCGGCGATGGTGTATTTAATGATTGGATTTTGAAAAATAGCCGAACAAGCATAAACAGATTGGGATTTGTTAAGGGCGATATTCGTAATTGTGATTTGGAACAAGCGATGAGAGACGTAGATTGCGTTATTCATCTGGCTTGCATTTCAAACGATCCGAGTTTTGAACTCAATCGTGATTTAGGCCGTTCAATAAATTATGACGCGTTTTTGAAAGTTATCATAGCGGCGCAAGAGAGTAAAATCGGGCGTTTTATTTTTGCTTCTTCCAGTTCCGTTTATGGCGTCAAAAATACGCCGAACGTTACGGAAGATATGTGCCTTGAACCGCTGACGGATTATTCAAAATACAAAGCGTTTTGTGAAATGGAGCTTCAAATGATTCCAACCGAAAAATTGCCCTGGGTAATTATTCGCCCGGCGACGGTCTGCGGCTACGCGCCGCGCATGAGGTTGGATTTATCGGTTAATATCCTGACGATGGCGGCTTTAACAAAGGGAAAAATCATGGTTTTCGGCGGATCACAGATCCGTCCCAATATCCATATTGAAGACATGACGGATTTGTATGTTCGGCTGGTTAACGAAGAGGACGATAGAATAATCGGTCGGACATTCAATGCCGGCGGGAGTAATCTCAGCATTGAGACAATCGCCGAGCTGGTAAAGAAAATCATTGAACAATGCATGGCGAAGAAAATCGAAATTGAAAAAGTACCGACCTGGGATTTGCGTTCTTATCATGTTTCGTCGGCAAAGATAGAACGCCAGCTTGGCTGGCAAACCATTCGCGATGTACCGGATGCCGTTGTTCATTTGATGAAAGCATTCAACGCCGGATTGATTCCGAATCCCGACGACCCGAAATACAGCAATATCAAAACAATGAAAGTGTTGAAAATCCAATAAAGGAGGATGAAATGGGCGAAGCAAAAGTTCACTATAATTATTTAGACAAGCAATTTAAGATTGGAGGGCCTCTGGTAAAGCAGATTCTTGAAGATATTGAAGGACTTGTCAAAACCGGCCAGTTTACTCTCGGCCCGCAAGTCGCGGAGTTCGAAAAAGAGTTTGCGAAAATTTGCGGCGTCAAGTACGCGATCGGCATCAATTCGGGAACGGACGCTCTGATTCTCATCTTGAGAGCCCTGGGCATTGGATTGGGCGATGAAGTCATCACCCAACCGAATAGTTTTATCGCTACGGCAAATGCCATCAGATTTGTCGGCGCCAAACCGGTTTTCGTCGACGTGACTGATGATTACATGATTAACCATCTTCAGATCGAAAAGGCCGTTACGTCCAAGACGAAAGCCATATTGCCGGTTCACTTGACCGGGAATCCGGCGGGCATTGTCTGCGCCTCTGAAATTGCAAAAAGACGCAATCTTTTTCTGATAGAGGATGCGTGTCAGGCCATCGATTCATCAGTTAATGGAAAAATGGCCGGAAGCTGGGGGATCGCTGGGGCGTTCAGCCTCCACCCTTTGAAAAATCTCAATGTATGGGGCGATGGCGGAATGGTTACCACCGATGACGGCGAGCTGGCAATGAAGATTACCTTAATGCGCAATCATGGGCTGGAAACAAGGGATGATTGCGTGATGGTTGCCGGCAACTGCCGATTGCACACCATTCAGGCCGTCATCGGTTTGCGATTAATTACGGACGTTCCCAGGATTTCCAGCAGCAGAATTATGAACGCCACGATGTATAGCAAGTATTTGGCCGATGTTGATGGGGTAAAGCTTCCTCCGCGCTTTGCCAATGTGCGGCAGGTGTACCACACATTTGTCATTCAGGTTAAGAAGCGCGACGAACTGCAAAAATTTCTGGAACGCAACGGAGTTGAAGTTAAAGTTCATTACCCGATTCCGATTCATCTGCAGAAACCGTATCTGGAAATGGGATACAAAAAGGGCGATTTTCCCGATTGCGAAAAGCAATCAGAAAATATTATTTCTCTGCCCATTCATCAGTACTTATCGGCATCGCAGATTATGAAAGTAATTAATTTAATCAGAAAATTTTACGGCGCGAAAACCGTATAACAAACAATTCCCCCGCCATGGCGGGGGACTTTTTTTGTTTGACAATAGTTATAATGTGTATTATTCTCCGAACACTTGAAATTCTTTGAAAATTTAATAAAAAGGAGGTAGCAGATGAGCGTAAATGAGCTTTTGAAATTGTATTTTGAAATGTTGAGGATAAGGATGGTTGAAGAGAGATTGACCGATTGGTGCAATAAAAAGTTGGTAAACGCGCCGGTCCATCTCTCAATTGGTCAGGAGGCCGTGGCAGTTGGAATTATGGCGGCTTTGAACCCCGAGGATAAAATTATTTCAGGCCATCGTTGCCACGCGCATTATCTTGCCAAGGGCGGCGATTTAAAAAAAATGTTTGCCGAAATTCTCGGTAAAGCCACAGGTTGCTGCAAAGGCAAGGGCGGCACGATGCATCTTTTTGACGATGAAGCCGGCCATGTGATTTCGGCCCCGCTTGTTGCCGCCAGCATTTCATTTGGAGTCGGTCTCGCGCTTTCTTTCAAAATGAAAGGCGAAAATAAAATAGCAGTTGTGTTTCTGGGCGACGGAGCGGTTGAGGAGGGAATTTTTTGGGAAAGCATCAATTTTGCTTCGGTGTTTCATCTGCCCGTTTTGTTCGTTTGCGAGAATAATCTTTACGCCACTCATTCGCACATTTTACAACGCCAACCGTCGGAAAATATCACTGAACGCGTAAGACCGCATAAGGTAAACGCGCATCGCATCAATGACGGAAATAATGTTTTTCTCGTAAGGGAAATTGCCAAGGCAAAGGTTGAATTAGTCAGAAAAGGCCAGCCATGTTTTATTGAGGCCTGTACATACCGGCTCCGAGAACACTGGGGAGTAGGTGAAGATTGGGATCTCGGTTACCGCAGCCGGGAAGAAGGGGAAAAGTGGATGGAAAAATCCCCGCTGAAACAAGCTGAAAAAACGTTTTTGAATCGCATCAGCGCGCCGATGCTTCATTCGAAAATTAAAAAAATGGAAGAGGCGATAAAAAAAGAAATTGACGAAGCGGAAGAATTCGCGTTCAATAGTCCGCAGCCGCCAAAAGAAGATTTACTATCGGAGGTGGGATAATGGGAATGAGAAAGATAACCTATAAAGACGCTTCAGCCGAAGCATTGCTGATGGCGATGGAGGAAGATAAAAATGTATTTCTTATCGGCGAAGGCGCCGACCATATTAACGGTATTGGCGGGCAGTGCTTACCGGCCATCAGAAAATTTCCCGACAGAGTTATTGATACGCCGCTTTCCGAAAACGGACTGACCGGTTTTTGCGTCGGCGCCGCGCTGAATGGAATGAGGCCGGTTTTAATTCACCAGCGAGACGATTTTATGCTGTTAGCGATGGACCAAATGTTCAATCAAGCGGCCCAGTTACGATATGCTTCCGGCGGCCGCCATAGGGTTCCGTTAACTATTTTAAGTTTTATTGCCCGCCGTCCCGGAGAGGGAGTTACGCATAGCCACAGCTTGCAGTCCATTTTTGCCCATTTTCCGGGTATTAAAGTCGGAATGCCGGCAACCGCTATGGATGCCAAGGGAATGCTTTTAAGGGCTATTTTTGACGATGATCCTGTAATAATTCTTGAACACAGACATAATCCACTTTATAACCGCGAAGAATATGTCCCAGCAGAGCATTACGAAACATCTCTTTCGTCTCGAGTGGTGCTTTTGGGGGACGACATCACGATTGTAACAATATCCATTACCCTTCTTGACGCATTAAAAGCGTCTTACGATTTCCTTCTGGAGAAGGTTATTTTTCCTGAAATTATTGATTTAAGATGGCTTCGGCCGCTTAATATTGAACCGATTATTCAATCAGTGAAAAAAACAGGAAAACTTTTGGTTGTTGATACCGGCTGGAAATCGTGCAGCATTTCTTCGGAAATCGTCGCTCTGGTCGCCGAGCAGGCGCATGGACATCTCAAATGTCCGCCGCGAAGAATCGCTTTACCCGACGCTCCCTGCCCGGCCAGTCAATATTTAGAGCCGTTGTACCATCCCAATTCCGAGATGATAATCCAGGCCGTTGAAGAAATGGTTAAATAATTTACGCCCCCGCAAGCTTGCGGGGGTTTTAATTTGTTTTTTATAAATTTAATGTTAAAATTTTTCACATGAATAAATCTATTTCAATAATTATTCCGGCGTATAACGAGGAAACAAAATTAAAACCGACAGTTGATTCGGTTTTGGATCGCCTGGAAAATAACGCAATTTCCGATTTTGAGATTATTATTTTCAATGACGCTTCAACCGACAGGACGGGCGAAGTCGCCGATGATTTGGCGATGCAATTTTCTCAAGTTAAGGTGGTTCATAATGCCAAGAATATGAATCTTGGATTTAACATTGTCAGAGGTTTCCAATTGGCAACCAAAGAGTATGCCGGATTCGTTCCGGGTGATAACGAAACTGCTCCCGAGGCGCTGGATAATATTTTTCAGGCCATAGGAAAAGCGGATATTGTCATTCCTTACATACAAAATCCCGAAGTCAGAATCTGGGGCAGGCGGATTCTTTCAAAAACTTATATTGCGATAATAAATACGGCTTTCGGATTAAAAATACGATATTACAACGGTATGTGTTATTTCAAAACCGAAATGGTAAAAAAAGTCACGGTTTCTACTCACGGCTTTGCGTACATGACCGAAATATTAGTCAAACTTTTAAAATCAGGCGCTACTTTTGTTGAAGTGCCGATGATAAACAGAGCAAGAGAAAGAGGAGCAACCAAAGCGTTTAGGATTAAGAACATTGCAAGTGTTTTCAAAACGTTTTTAACTCTTTTCTGGGAAGTCCAGATTTTAAGAAAACGAATAAATCTGTCTTGACGGGTCTCGCTTTTTGTGGGAGCATAAGCAGCAGTTTTTTGACATTTCAATAATACATTTATAGGAGGAAAGAAATGAAAGTAATGCTGATAACCCTTCCGAAGGAAGGGCAAACGAAGGACTTCACTACGCCGTCATTTTATTCATCAAATCCTGTGCGCTATATCCCTCTCGGGATATTGGCGGTCGCCACCAGCATATCGCCGGACCATGATATCCGGATATTAGACGCCGACAGTTATGGTCTTTCCATTGATTACACCGTAAGAAGAATCAATGAATTCGCGCCTGACGTTCTCGGAATCAGCGCAGTTACCAGAAAAGCATTTGCAATGAGCAAAATTCTAAAACGGGCTAACGTTTCGTTAAAAGTTGTCGGAGGTCCGCATGTTACGCATTATGCCAAGGAAACAATAAATTTAGGGGCCGACGCGACATTCAAGCATGATAGCGACCGAAATTTCAATGAATGGCTCAATACAGGGTGTAAAAGAGGCATTTATGAGGATTATATTAGAAATATCGATTCTCTGCCGTTTATCAGAAGGGAATTTTCCGGGTTTGAATTGGAAGATTATATGTTAAGCGGGGAAGACACGCAAAAAACGCTGTTCAAGCAAAAAAGCTTGAGGCGTCTCGCAATGATGAGTTCCAAGGGCTGTCCTTTCCGATGCGTTTTCTGCGACGTTCAGGATAAAGAATTTCGTTTTCTGTCTCCCCAAAGAGTTGTCGATGAGATGGAGCACCTTTTGTCTTGCGGCGCGAATTCCATCCATATTCTTGACGATTGCTTCAACACCGACAGCAACAGAGTTATTAAAGTGTGCGAGGAGATTAAAAAAAGGGGACTAAAATTCCAGTGGAGTTGCAGAGGAAGGGCAGTTTTGGACAGGACCACGGCCGAAGCTCTCCAATCAGCCGGTTGCGTCAGAATGCATGTCGGGATAGAAAGCTTGAATCCGGAAGTGCTCAAATGGATGAACAAAAGAATAACGGTTGAAACGACAGGAGAGTTTTGTGATCTATGCAACGAATACGGCATAGAAATTGTCGCCTATTTTGTCCTTGGCGCGCCCATGGAAACAAGAGAATACCGCGAAAAACTTCCGGATATGATCCGCGAGTTGAAAATCAAGTATCCCTTTTTCAACATCCTGTATCCTTCGGCTAACACGAAATATTACCGAGAGCTGATGGCCAATGGAACATATAAAATGGATTATTGGCAGGCATTCGCCGAAAAGCCAGTGCCCAATTTTGAAATACCTCTTCCTCGCTCAGAGGAGTTGCAGGATGAGTTGGAAAAAACGGCCGAAAGGTGCATAAAAATATTTTTCAATGGAGGTTAATAATGACCCAAAGAATCGCGATTATTGGCAGCAATTCTTTTTCCGGCAGTCACCTGGTTGATTTTTTTCTGAAAAATTCAAATTGGGAAGTAATCGGCTTAAGCCGATCACCGGAATATCCCGCGCTATTTTTGCCTTATCTTTATCAAAAAGAAAGGTCTCTGAGATTCAAATTTTTTCAGGTAAACATAAATACGCAGCTTCCGGACATTGTTCATCTATTTGACATCATGAAGCCGGAGGTCATTGTTAATTTTGCCGCGCAGGGCAACGTCCAGTACAGCTGGAATCATCCGGAGCATTGGCTTATGACCAATACGCTTGGCGTGGCGAGTTTGGCATTCGCCTTGCGCGACAAGCCGTACTTAAAAAGATTTATCCAAATTTCAACTCCGGAAATTTACGGGCTTTGTCGCAATTATCAGGAGGATTCCAACTGTTACAATCCTTCAACACCGTATGCAGTTTCCAAGGTAGCCGGCGATTTGTTTCTAATGGCAATGTTTAAGAAATTTAAGTTTCCGGTTTCTTTTATCAGATCGGTTAATGTGTATGGCATTCACCAGCAACTGTATAGAATAATTCCGAGAACGATTATTTTTTTGAAAAAAGGCATTCCAGTTCCGCTTCATGGCGGGGGAAAAACGCAAAGAAGCTTCATTCATATATCGGATGTTTGCCATGGAATCCACAGCGTTATTCTTAATGGTAAAGCGGGAGAGGCGTATCACTTTTCCGGCGGGAATACAATGGAAATAAGAAACTTGGTAGAATTAATTTGCCAAAAAATGAATCGCGATTTTGAAATGTCAACCGAAATAACCGAAGATAGGGCAGATCAGGACCCCATGATTGATTTAGATTGTTCCAGGACAAAAGAGGGAATCCTCTGGCAGCCCCAGATTGAACTCTACAATGGCATTGATGAAGTGGCTCGATGGATTAACGAAAATTGGGAAGAAATTATAAAATATCCATTTGAATATATTCATCAAGAGTAACCCCGCAACCGCGGGGTTTTAATTTTGACAGGGAGTTAATTTTATGTTTATATTGCCACGAATCTTATTTCTTTAAAAATTTTAATACGATGAGGAGAATCTCTAATGAAAAGCGACAGAAGAAGGCGAAAAATTGTAATATTGGGTCATACAGGTTTTCTGGGAAGTTGTCTTTACGAGAATTTCAGCAAAGAAATTGAGTATGAAGTTTATGGGTTTTCTTCGGCTAATGTAAATTTATCGTCATCAAAAGAATGCCAAAAATTGTTGAGCGTTATTGATAAAAACAGTACCGTCATAATGACGGCGACATCTCTGGTTAAGAATAAGGACTTTATTTCCTTCAGGAATGATTTTGACATGTTACTTAATACTGCCGAAGTTTTTTCTTTGGCGGGCATCCAACATTTGATTTATATCAGTTCTATTGCGGTATTTGGCCGTCATTCTGAATCAGTAATAACCGAATCAAGTTATCCGAATCCGGATGACCTTTATAGTTTTTCTAAACTTTTAGGCGAGCAAATTTTTGAACGTATTTGTCGCAATTCCGGAATTCACCTAACAATTTTACGCCCTGGAACTTTTTATGGCCTCAATGATAAGACGAGTCCCTTTTTTAGATTCTTGGGAGGCATTAAAAGTAACGGGGAAATTAAAATTTATGGTGATGGTTCTTCAAAACTTTTCTGGGTTCACAAAGTGGACTTGTGTCGCATAATCCAAGCGGCTGTCGCGAGTTGCAATCCTGGGATTTATAACATTGTTACAGAGAGCGAAGGTATTTCTTTGTTAAAACTTGCAGAATTGATGTTTCAAATTTGCGCTCTCGGGCATCGGATTAAGATTGAATTTATTCCAAGCGCAAAAGTTCCCGTTGATTTGCGGTTTGATATATCAAAATCAAAATCCTGTTTTTCAGGGATAAAACATATTAAATTGGAAGATGGTTTAAAAGAATATCTCAATCAAACTGACAAAAAGGAGGAATAACAATGGCAGAAATAAATTTACTGGATACTTACCCCAAAGAAAATCGCGACGTTGAGGGACGATTTAAGCAAATCACGAAAGAACATCACAAAATTGCCCGTCAATTCGGAGAGGAATTTTTTGAAGGCGACAGATTAGTCGGCTACGGAGGGTATATCTATGACGGCCGGTGGGCGAGCGTAGTTAAAAGATTCAGGGATCACTATGGGCTGACTTCTGAAAGTAGTGTCCTTGATATAGGTTGCGCCAAGGGATTCATGCTTCATGACTTCCAGCGGATTATTCCCGGCATCAAAGTGGCGGGAATAGATATTTCCGCTTACGCGATCGCCAACGCCAAAGAAAGCGTTAAAGCGTTCGCGCGGGTAGGCAATGCGAAAGAATTGCCTTTTCCCGATAAATCGTTTGACCTGGTAGTTTCTATTACCACACTTCATAATCTGCCTATTAAAGAATGCAAACAGGCGATTCGCGAAGTGCAAAGAGTATCGCGAAAACACGCTTTTATTACTCTTGATTCCTGGCGCAACGAATACGAATGCGAGAGGATGATAAAGTGGAATTTGACAGCGCTGACCTATATGAGCGTTGAGGACTGGAAGAAATTATTCACCGAAGTCGGTTATACCGGTGATTACTACTGGTTTATTCCATAGAGGTGGCGAAATGAAAACTAAAGCGGCGGTTTTAAGAAATATTGGCGGACCATTGATAATTGAGGAACTGGAAATCCCCAAATTGGGATTTGGACAGGTTCTTGTAAAAATACTGTATAGCGGACTTTGCCGAAGCCAGCTAAATGAAATTAAAGGATGGAAGGGCAAAGACCATATTCCTCACCTTTTGGGTCATGAGGCGTCAGGCGAGGTTCTAGAAATTGGAGATAGCGTTTCTAAAGTCAGGCCTGGCGATTATGTCGTATGCAGTTGGATAAAGGGCGCGGGATTGGATGTTCCGCTTATCAAATATCGCGCGGGCGATGGCAGTGTTGTAAATGCCGGAGCCGTGGCGACATTTTCCCAATACGCGGTTATTTCAGAAAACCGGCTGGTTCCGGTCTCAAGAAAAATTGGCGGTGAAGTGGCGGCCCTTCTGGGTTGCGCCGTGCCAACGGGCGCCGGCGTGGTTGATCATTCGGATATCCCGCTTGGATCAAAATTAGCCATATTCGGCATTGGGGGCATCGGCGCCAGCGCTTTATTGAAAGCTCTTTCCCTTAAAATAAGATGCTTTGCTATTGATGTGGCTCAATGGAAATTAGATTGGGCGGAAAAAATTGGAAGTGTTGCTATTCATTTTGATCATGTTAAAAAATATGCGCCCTTTGATTCTGCGGTTGAATGCAGCGGTAGCAGAACTGCTATGGAGGCAGCTATTAATCTGACTAAGAGTGATGGCGCAGTGATTGTTGCCGGCAACTTGGAACCGGGAGAAAAAATTGCTATTGACCCTTTTGATTTAGTAAAAGGTAAAAGGATAAGCGGTACTTGGGGCGGAGGATGTTTTTTGGATGATGATATCCCGCGCTATGCTTCCGAATATCTCTTCGGTTATCTGTCACTTGAAAATTTAATAACCCGTATTTATTCTTTTGAAAAGATAAATCTGGGATTAGCAGAATTAAATTGTGGTGAATTAATCCGGGGAATTGTAAAAATTTCCTGAAAACAAAATCCCCGCTTAGCGGGGATTTTTTAATTGATAAAATTTATTTTCCCGCGCCGGAAAGTAAAATGCGAATTGTTTTTAACATAATTGATAAATCAAGAAACGCCGAACGGTTTTTCAAATAATATAAATCGTATTGGAGTTTTTCCAAGGTTTCTTTGAAAGTAGGGCCGGCATTAGGATTATGAAGTTGCGCCCAGCCGGCGATTCCCGGTTTTATCAAGTGCCGCATTTCATAAAAAGTAATTTCTTCCGATAGTTTTTTTGCAAGCTCCGGTTTTTCCGGCCGCGGGCCGATAAACGACATTTGTCCAAGTAAAATATTCCAAACCTGTGGCAGTTCGTCAATATGAGTTTTGCGCAAAAATTTACCGACTAATGTAGATTTTTCTTCATATGATGTTCCGGCTTCTCGCGCGCTTGAGCCGCTAATCAATGACCTAAACTTTATTAAAGTAAATATTTGCCCATTTTTACCCACGCGCTGTTGTCTGTAAAAAACAGCTCCCGGATAAGACACTTCTATGGCTAAAACTACTAAGGGCGATATTATCAATGTTATCAACCCAAGTATGATTGAACCGATAATATCAAAAGTTTTTTTTGTCGTTTCATAAAATCCTTTGGTAGATTGTCCGATATTTTCCAAAAACCAGGCCTCTTGGATAATTGAAATCGGCACACGGTTTGTCGTGGTTTCGTAAAATTTATCCAAATCATTAATGACAACGCCCTTTTTAAAATATTTGAAAAGCAAATAAGATAATTTTTTTGAATGATCAAACTGTTCGACTGAAACTATTAGTGAAAATTTTTTATCTTGCCAAAGATTTTCTAATTCGGCGGCATTGTCAGGCGCTAGAATTCCGACAGTTTGATAGCCCAGTTGTGGATTATTGCTCAAAAATTCTTTTAGCTCCATTATTTCTGGGCTGGCGCCAAGAAATGCAATCCCGATTTTGAACGCTTTGGTAGCCCACTTATTAAAATATTGCCTCCAAAAATAAAGAATAGCCATGGTTAGGGCCAAATCAATAAACAAATTTATTTTTGGCGTAATTATAAAATATGGTATAAAATAAAAGAAAGAAACAGCAATTGCCGCGTTAACGCCAAAAGTAATAATGAGATTTTTGTAAAACAACCCTTCATTTTTAAGTTTTGACAAATCATAAAGACCCGCAGCCCAAAAAACGATTAGCCAGAGCGCGAATATTATGCTAAAAGGGACAAGATGGAGGGGGATGGAATTTTTGAGAACAATATAATCACGATTGATTAATGCGTAGCGGATAATGAGAGTCAGCCCTAAAGCCGCATAAAATATTACAACATCGCTCAAGACCAATAAAGATACTTTTAGTTGTTTACGCCACATATTATGAATTCTAGCATACTATTAAAACTTATAAAATTCGGAATCGGTTTTATCCTATTTATCCCGCTTTACATCGGCGGTTCTTTTTTCTTTCCTTTTATTTTCCCGAAAATATGGCTTTTTCAATTGGTTACCGAAATTATTTTATTCCTTTATATTATTTTGGCGCTTACGGACGCGCGTTTTAGGCCAAAATGGAATTTAGCGCTTGGCGCGACAATGTTGCTTACAATAATTTTAATAATCACAAGTTTTACGGGAGTTGACGCTTTCAGGAGTTTTTGGGGCAATACCGAAAGAATGTCCGGCATAATTACGTGGTTTCACTTTGTGATTTTTGCCATAATTTTGTCCAGCGTTTTAACGACCGAAAAAGAATGGCGAAAATTTTTTGGTATAGCGGTTATTGTCAGTGTTTTGGAATTCTTTTATACTCTGGCCCAATATTTTAACGCTTCTTGGGCATGGCTTCCATCAAGCCAGTCCGGGACGATTGGCAATGCCGATCTTTTGGGAAGTTACGCAATCTTTGGCGCCTTTTTCGCGCTTTATTTGTGGAAAAACTCAAAATCCGATTTCAAGTATTTTTGGGCAACCGCTTTTTTTCTTAATATCGGCACTCTTTACATAGCAAGCAGCCGAGGCGCCATTATTGGGTTTGTTATCGGGATTATTGCTTATATGCTTCTTAATATCGCTGATAATCGTGATCTCTGGAAAAAGTGGGCGATTATAGCAGCTATCCCGCTTTTAATCTATGGCTTTTTATGGACAATCAGAAGTTCCGATTTTATTAACAATAGCGTCCAACTTACCCGGTTAACAAATATTTCCTTGAAAGGCGATACGATTCAGCAACGTTTCACAGAATGGGGGATTGCTTGGGACGCATTTTTGGCGCGCCCAATTTTCGGTTTTGGGCCTAATAATTATTTGTATCTTCACAATGCCTTTCTTGATCCAAGGGTTTACGAGCTTCGCGAAACCAACTTTGATCGCGCTCACAATGCCTATTTGGACTATGCCTCAATGAGCGGAATTTTAGGTCTCTTGGGTTATCTATTTTTGATCGGCGCTTTATTTTGGGTGTTTGTAAAGAATAAATTATGGATTCCTGCGTCATTAATGGTCGCTTATGCGGTGCAGAGTTTTTTTGTTTTTGATAGCCCAGCAAGTTATATTGCGCTTTTTTTGACGATTGGATTTGCCATCTATAAAACTGGAAATTCCAATGACCAAATCCCAAGTTCTCATAAAGATCTCCCGAAGGGAGACAAGCAAATCCCAAATCCCAAATCTCTAAATTCCCAAACTATTATCGCTCTCTCTCTTGCCGCCTGCATCTTGTCGTTTTATATATTTTGGCAAGTGAGTGTTAAGCCGGCGGTAGCGAACAACGATTTTGTGAACGCTTTTAATAATCCGTCGCTTGGCGCCGAAGAATCGTTTAATCTGTATAAAAAGGCCGTGGCTCAAGAAACTCTTGGCACTACGGAATTTCGCAATCAGTATAATCCTTGGCTTCAGAAAAATTTGAACAATTTTAAACCGGAAGAACGTATTACAGTATTAGATTTTGGTATTAACGAGCTTGAAAAAGAAGTTAAAACTCATCCCATGGTTTTTAGTTATTTAAATCTCGGCCAAATTTATAATTATAAGGCGAGAGGATTTCAGGACGAATCGGTGCGGATGGCCTTTTTTGAAAAAGCGGCAAGCGCTTACGATGAAGCCCTGAAACTTTCTCCAAACCGGTTGGAGGTCTTTTATTCTTATTTACAACTATCTTTTGACGCTAAAAAATACGATAAAGGCGCAGAGTTGATGGAGCAGGTCGCTTCTCGCGCTCCTAATTATTGGCAAACCCATTGGTATCTCGGTTTTGCCTATACTATGGCGGGAAAAGATGAAGAAGCGGCGAAGGCGCTGAATAAAGCATTGGCAATTTTCTATAATCACAGCGGCGTGATTATAGAAAATGGCAGATTAAAGTATGATTATGACAAAGCTCTAAATTTTGCGCTCGGTTTTGCGCCGAAGCAAGAAATTTTGGGAGCGGTGAATCCCTATATATGGCTAAAAATGTGGCCAGAACTTTTATTGCTTTATTTATCGGCCGAAAAAGGCGATCCCGAGGATATTCAACTGCACCAATCGCTCGCGCTGGTATACCAAAATCTCGGCTTAAACGACAAAGCCAACGAAGAATTAAAAATTGTAAGGGCTTTGTCTGAAAATCAGAGCAGAAGCGAATGATTTTTAAAAACAAAACCTTATCCCGCCGCGGCGGGATGCTCAGTTTTATTGCTAAATTGTATCATTTCATGATAAAATTTAGATAAAAATGGCAAAGTTCAGAATAGTTTTTGGATTTATTTTATTGATTTTATTTTTTGTCGCGTTATTTGTCGGCTTGCCTTATCTTTTTCAAATACTGAAAACAAGTTCAATAACAAACTCCCCCCGGTTTATGTTTTCATCCACTTCCACTGTGCCGTGGAATTTTAGTTATTTTTATAGTCAGCCAATGAGTTCAACATATCAATATCAACAAAATCAACAATATCAACAAAAAGTAAGAATCGGAAGCATTTCCAGTTATGGCGCCACCCAAATTAGTTTACAATCCGCATCTTATGAAAGTCCGGTAAATATTACCGGCTGGAGAATTAAAAGCGCTCAAAAAGGCGAGACTCTTATAGGCAAAGGAATCAATCTGGTTCAATTTGATTCAGTTTCTTCCGATGTCTGGCTTAATGGCGGCGAATCGGCCGACATTATCGCCGGTGTGAGCCCGATGGCTGCCAATTTCAGGGTTAATATTTGTTTTGGAGGAATAAATAACCTGTATAATCTTGGTTACGCGTCCTGTCCGGCGATGGCAATGTATGATCTGACAGGCCTTGATAGTTCCTGCCAGGATTTGATATTGCGAAGCAGCTCGTGCCAAGCTCCGAGCGATAATATATTAAACGGGCAAACCTCCAAGTGCCGAATATGGTTTGAAAAAAATGTCAATTACAATGCCTGTGTTAATCAATACCGCAACAGCCGCGATTTTTATAGGGGATGGAAAATTTATACCGGCAACAGTAATCAGATTTTTGACCCGCTTCATGATAAAATTGAACTTCGCGATCAAGCCGGGCGATTAATCGACAGCCGCCAGTATTAGTTATCCACATATTTACATAGACAAGCACAATTATAGGTATATAATCAATGATAGAAGTGCATAAACTGCATGATTTGGCGGTTTTTATAATTAACTTGGTTAAAATAAATAAAATGTCACGAAAATATTTTATAATTCTTGGGCTGTTTTTAGCCGTGAGTGTTTTTGTTTCCAGTGCCGGTATTGTAGGGGCCTATACTACTACTGCCGTATGGACCGGCGGTGGCGATGGAGTGACATGGACTGATCCCGGTAACTGGGGGAATACGAGCAGTAACGCTTATCCTGGCGCTTCTACGACTGATGCGGTGTTAATTTCCACGCAGACGCCGACGGGCGATATTATTGTCAGGGCTACATCTACGCTTCCCGGTTCGTTAAGTACATTAACGCTTGGCGCGGCGAATACCGGCGGCCCGACTCTTATTTTGGGCAATGGAGCCACAATTTCCGCCAGTACCTCAGTCATTCTCGTTAGTACTAGCACGCTTAAACTAGGCGATAGCACTTGGGGTAGCGGCAATTTAACTTTTGCCAATGGCAATGATAGCGCCATACCGTTTAGATTTGGCACTACCACAACTGCTTTTACAGCTGCGACAGGCACAGTTACATTTACCGGCACAGGCAGCAATATTGTTATAGCGACAACTACTTACTATAATCTCAATTTAACTCCAACATCTACTGCCACAACCGTTACTTATAAATTTGGCGCCGATAGTTTTTCCTGTACATCTGGCGGTTGTACTGCCACTACTACTGTGTCTAATGTTCTTACTGTTAGTCCTGGCGCTCGCGCTAATTTTAACAGTACGACTCTTATTTTGTCGGGTTCTGGAACAGTATTTTCAAAAGCCAATGGCACATTTATTGCCAATGGCTCGGTAATTCAATATACCTCCGCTTCAGCCACCAATATTGCTACCGGCACTTATGACAACCTTAATATCAGCGGAGCGGCTACCAAGACCCTACTGGGCAACACGACCGCGACCAGTACAGTAACAGTTGCTTCCGGCTCAACATTGGCAATAAGTACTTATACATTCACCGCTACCGGTTCTACTTGGACCAATAGTGGAACGGTTACCGAAGGAACAGGTGGTAAAATAACTTTAGCTTCAGCCACCACGTTAGCCGACAGTGCCGGCACCAGTAAATCGTCATTTGATGGCGACGCTCGGGATAGCGTTTATTTCAAGGTAACCGATACAAGTTTAAACCTTTTAGCTGCAACGGCTGAAACTTTAACATGTACAATTAGAGCAGTTAGTGGCATTAGCGATACTGAAACAGTTACTCTCACTGAAACAGGCGTTGCCACAGGCATCTTTTCGGGTGGCGTTACTTTTGGTATGTCAGGCACAGATGTTGCCAGCCAGCTTGATTATCAGGGAGGAGGCACTTTGACCGTCACTTGGGTTGACAAACAAGATTCTGATGATACGGGCACCGGCAAGACAGGTACATTTACCGGCACTGCCCCGGGAGGTGGCGGTAGCAGCGGTTCTGTAGCGACAACTGCGACGACCGCGACAACTGCGACGACAGCTACCACCGATACAACGACAGCTACCACTGACACAACAACTACTACTACCGACACAACTACAACAACAGCGACTCCGGCAGTTACGACTGGCCCGACGCTTGATAGTATTCAAACAAAAATTGCGGCCGCGGTGGCCAGTATATCCGCTCTTCCGGCAAACCCATCAGCTGCTGATTTAACCGCTGTTCAAGCTCAAATCGCCGCTATTTTGGCTGATATTCAGGCACTTCAGGGGACAACGCAAGGCGCGGCTCTCGGACTTAACTTCACTACACCGCTGTCCTATGGCATAACAAATAGCAGTGTGACGGATCTTCAAAATGCCCTTAAAACCGATTCGTCGGTTTATCCTGAAGGATTGGTAACCGGTTACTTTGGTCCAATGACTTTGAGGGCAGTTCAGAAATTCCAAGAAAAATATGGTATTGCCGCGAGTGGTGAACCCGGCTATGGTTATGTCGGTCCGAAAACCAGGACGAAACTGAACGAACTTTACGGTCAATAAAGAGAAATGACTAAAACCTCCCCCGCAAGCTTGCGGGGGAGGTTTTTTTGTTACCCTATTTGACAGATTGCGTTCTACCCGTATAGAATGCGTAAAATTTGATTTTTAACAATTCGACAGAAAGAGAGGTTGCTATAGTCGATGAGGCCATCGGCTATGTTCGGGATTACAAAATTGTGATCATCAAATCAACCGTTATCCCGGGTACAACCGATGCGCTTCAGATTAAATATTCTCAGCACAAAATTTTATTTTGTCCGGAGTTTTTAACCGAAAAAACAGCACATGAAAATTTTCAAAACCCCAAAATTAAAATTGTTGGTGATACGCTAAAAAGTAATTCAGTCGCTCTTGCGGTGCGCGGGCTTCTACCCGAGGCGAAGTTTAATGCGATTATGCCGGCAATGGCCGCTGAACTTTTTAAGTATTTTAGAAACAGTTATCTGGCAACAAAAAATTCGTTTTTCAACCAGATTTATGATTTGTGCCAAATAACCGGCATTAACTATTCTTTCATAAAAGATTGCGCCGAAGCGGATCCGTGGATTGGGCCGGAACATCTCGACCCATGGCATGGCGGTTTTCGCGGTTTCAATGGAAAGTGTTTGCCGAAAGATACGGAAGCTCTGCTGAAATTTGCCGATGGATACGGTATAGATATTAGTGTTTTAAGAGAAGTTGTGAAATACAACTCTTTACTTCTTGAGTCGCAAAACATTAAAAAAGACAGTTAATTCTAAACCCTCGCAAATGCGAGGGGTGTTTTTTTGTGTTAGATAAATGTTATAATGTTAGAAGCTCGGTTTCTAACATTATAAATCTATCATTAACAAATTATCGTCTGAATATTCTTTGGATTGTTTGGCGATACTAGTTTCTACAAAATTTTTATATTCATTTCCAGTAGAAAATTGTTGAATAATAATATTTCGCTTTAACAATCCATTCCATCTATTTTCTTTTGAGCAATCTTGATAGCTCGACCATGGATAGGCAAGTTCCTTATTTTTCCATTTAGGTATTTCTCTTGGATTGCGATGAATATAGGTAGATAAATACAAAAGCTGATTATTGTTTTCAACATTTACCGCTTTATATGGGCCTTGAAACAAGTGTCCGGTCTTTTTATATTTTGTATTAAAATACTTAGTGTAAGCGCAGAGAACTCTTTGCATATACTTAGCTATGCCGTCTTCTTTCACTTCGCGCACAATAGCATGAAAATGATTTGGCATCATGACAAAATTTACCAACTCCACATACCTTTCTCTCAGTACTTGTTGTACCGTTTCTTCCACTATGTTAAAAGCTCGGTTTTTAACATAGTGTGATGTTTGACGACCCAAATTATAAAAAACTATCGGAGACTGAAGATAAATAATTAAAAACAAAAATCTAATCCTATCTTTTTCGTCTAAAAATAGCGGCTGTTTATTGTTGCCTCTGTTAAAAATATGATAATGTTCGCCCGGAGCGATAATAGTTTTTCTCATAATATAATAATGTTAGAAGCTCGGTTTCTAACCGCCAATGATAGAATAACAGATAATAGATATAATAGGTAGGACTAGGTTTTAATGTTTAGGAGGCGGATTGCTTTTTTTATTTTTTCGAATTACAATTGTATTGTAATAGTAAAATAACAAAAAACATGGAAGAACAAAGCAACAAGTTTTTAATACCGGTGGCGATTGGTTTTGCGGGGATAGTAATTGCCATTGCCGTGATTTATTCCGCTCAGAATCCTTCTCCGAACGCGGGAAAAAATAATGAAAGAACAGCTGCTCTGGCGGCTTTGCCTGCCGTTTCTTCAAGCGATTTTGTTTTGGGAGATCAAAACGCGCCGGTGACCGTAATAGAATATGGAGATTTCCAATGCCCGTTCTGCAGCAAGTTTTTTGAAGATACCGAATCAACACTCCGGGAAAAATATATCAAGACGGGAAAAGTTAAGTTTATCTATCGCGATTTCGCCTTTTTGGGCGATGAATCGTTTTGGGCCGCCAATGCGGCCCGCTGCGCCGGAGAACAGGGGCAATTTTGGCAGTATCACGATTATCTCTACAGCAATCAAAGCGGCGAGAATCAGGGTGTTTTCAGCAAGAGTAATTTGAAAAGTTTCGCGGCGGTGTTAGGGCTTGTTCAGGAAAAATTCGATTCTTGTCTTGATTCCGATAAATACGCGGCCGCTATTCAGAAAGAAACCAAGGAAGGCGGCGAAGCCGGAGTTTCCGGGGTACCGGCTACTTTTATCAACGGAACGCTTTATAACGCTTCGCCATCCAGCGCGTTTATACAAATCATTGATAATGAGTTAAGTAAGTGAAAATAACCATTTACACAACAGCCGGATGCGTGTATTGCAAAATGGCAAAGGAGTTTTTTAAGCGTAATAAAATTTCTTACGAAGAAAAAGACATTTCTGATGATAACGCCAGGCGGGAGATGATTGAGAAATCAAATCAGCTCGGAGTGCCGGTTATTGATATTGACGGACAGATTATAGCCGGTTTTGATGAAGATGTGGTGAAAAAATTATTGAAGTTATGATTTATGACACAATAATTATTGGCGGAGGGCCTGCCGGCGTGGCGGCCGGTGTTTATTCTGCTCGTAAAAAATTAAAAACATTAATTATAACAGAAAGTTTTGGCGGGCAATCAACG
Organism: Patescibacteria group bacterium; assembly: GCA_018826255.1. Taxonomy (GTDB): domain Bacteria; phylum Patescibacteriota; class Minisyncoccia; order UBA10092; family UBA10092; genus UBA10092. The sequence goes on from JAHJZO010000029.1 coordinate 47,624, forward strand.
GTTGCCGAGAATATCGAAAATTGGATTGGCGCCAAAAAAATTTCCGGCATTGAATTTGCTAAGATGCTTGAGGAGCATATTAGAGCGCAAGAAAATGTTGAAATAAAAATGCCGGAGAACGTAGTTGACATTAAAGAGTTGCCGGGTGACCCGACTGCGCGGGCAGGCTGGGAAGTCACAACCGATAAAAATAATTCTTATCAAGCCAGGACTTTAATTGTCACTTCCGGGGGCCGCCGCCGCCGTCTTAATGTTCCGGGCGAGGATAAGTTTAAAGGCAAGGGGGTTGCTTATTGTTCAACTTGCGACGCTCCGGTTTTTAAAAACAAATCAGTTGCGGTTATCGGCGGCGGCGACACCGGTCTGGAAGCAGCGATTGACTTAGCGCAATATGCCGCCAGGGTTTATTTAATAAGCAACAAAGAATCGCTTGTTGGCGACCTTTCAATTCAGGAAATGGTTAAAAATTCTGAAAAGATAACTGTTATAGAAAACGCGAATGTTCAAGAAATCTTAGGCGATAAATTTGTTTCCGGCCTCAAGTATTTTGATAAAAACGACAATCAAATTAAAGATTTAGATGTTGAAGGAATTTTTGTTGAAATTGGATCAACGGCAAATTCAGAATTTATTAAAAAATTAGTGAATACCAATCAAAAAGGAGAAATTATCATTGACCATAAGACCGGCGCAACGTCTCGTCCCGGAATTTTTGCGGCCGGCTTCATAACCGACGAAATTTACAAACAAAACAACATTTCTGCCGGGGATGGTGTCACGGCCGCCCTTTCGGTGTATAATTATTTGATAAATAATAAAACATGGCAAAAACAAAAATAGCGATTAATGGTTTTGGACGGATAGGGCGCATTTTTTTCCGCCACGCGTTTGAATGCCCTGACGTGGAAATTGTCGCGGTTAACGACCTGACGGAGCCTGAAAATATGGCTTATCTTTTAAAATACGACACGGTTTATGGTCCCTATGACAAAAATGTCAAATGTTCTCCCTATGGGAGATCTCCCGAAGGGAGACAAATGTCAAATGTCAAAAATATTTTGGTGGTAGATGGAAAAAAAATCAGGATACTACAGGAAAAGGACCCTTCAAAACTTCCTTGGAAAGAACTGGGTGTCGATATTGTCGTTGAATCAACCGGTGTTTTTGAGTCAAACGAGAAAGCGGCGGCGCATTTAACTGCCGGCGCCAAAAGAGTAGTTATTTCCGCTCCCGCGAAAGATGAAATAACTCCAACTGCTACTCCGAATGTCGGAGAAGAATTTTTAAAAAACGGCAAAATAACCTCTAATGGCTCTTGCACTACCAATGCGGCAACACCAGTGATGGCGGTGATGTCTGAAAATCCCGGAATTAAAAAAGCCGTTTTAAGCACTGTGCGCGCGTATACCGCATCTCAGGGATTGATTGATGGTTCGGATAAAAAAAATGACTACAGAAGGGCCCGAGCGGCGGCGCAAAATATTGTTCCTTCAACATCCGGAGTTGCTACGGCGGCTATAAAAGCGTTTCCGTCGCTGAATGGAAAGTTTATCGGCATTGCTTTAAGAGTGCCGATAATTTGCGGTTCTATCATTGATTTTACTTTTATCGCTAATCGTTCTACTACGGCTGAAGAAATTAATTTTATTTTCAAAAAAGCGGCGGCCGAAAAACAATGGAAAGGAATTTTAACAGTTACCGAAGAGCCGTTAGTTTCAAGCGATATTCTTAAAAATTACCATGGCTCTATCGTGGATCTTTCTATGACAAAAGTTGTTGACGGGGATTTAGTTAAAGTTTTGTCATGGTACGACAATGAATGGGGGTACGCTTCAATGTTGCTTAAGCATGTTTTGGCGGTAAGTAAATTATTATGATGAACAGACAAATAAAAATTGCCGTTATAGTTGCTATAATTTTGATTCTTAGTTCTGGCGGTTATTTTGCTTATACAAAATACTTTTCCGCCAAAACTCCCGAAATTTCCGAAAACGAAAATATTCAGCCTCCAACGGAAAATAACGCGACATCTACTCCGGAAAAAACAACTCCGAAAGAAATTACGGTTTTACCCGGCTATAAGTTGTATAAAAATTCAGAATTTGGTTTTGAAATTCAATATCCCGAAACATGGATTGTCGATGAAGAGAATATTGAAAATGTAAGAGGCGAAAACACAAAGGCATTTTATTTCAAAAAGCCAAATAGCGATTTACGATTTGCGATATTGCCTAGAGACGGGCTTAGTTATGGTTTACCCAGCAATGGCGCTTCCAGCGAAGTTCTTATCGGTGGCTCTTCCGGAAACCAGAGAAAATGGACGCTTCCTGATGGCCGCCGTCTTTGGCTTCTCAATCCGCGATACGGATTGTATAATTGGTCGGAAGACATCGGCAGAATCGATATTCAATCAAGCGCGACTGACCCGGCAGGCGATATCGCTATTTTTGAAACAATGTTAAATAGTTTTAAATTATCAAAATGATTTACATTGGCGCTGACCACAGGGGCTATAGTTTAAAAGAAGCTATTAAAGGTTATTTATCCGCCCAAGGCGGACCAGCCGCAGGCTGGAAAGATCTTGGAGCTTTTAAGTATGACCCAGATGACGATTATCCGGATTACGCCTTGGCGGTTGCCCGAAAAGTTGCTGAAGATTCGGAAAACAGCCGCGGAATTTTAATTTGCGGTTCAGGCGTCGGCGTTGATATTGTCGCCAATAAAATAAAGAATATTCGTTCGGCGCTTTGTTTTGACGCTAAGCAAGCGCAAGCTGGTCGCAACGATGACAACACAAACGTCTTGTCGCTTCCGGCAGATTATATTTCCGAAGATTTAGCCAAGGAAATTACCAAAGTATGGCTCGAAACGCCGTTTTCCGGAGAAGAAAATCACACAAGAAGAATTGAGAAAATTAAAAAGATTTAAGAATCTCAAAATCTTTTTTGAGAGTTTCTTTGGTGCTGTTATTGTAAATGGCGACGGCGGGATGATAGAGAGGGATTATTGTCACTTTTTCAGCGGAGAAAATTTTGCCATGCATAATACTGATTGGCTTTAATTCGGATTCCAGTCCGAAATTTTTTATTATATAGGCCATTGAAAAACGGCCGAGCGTCGCGATTACTTCCGGTTTGATTATTTCAATCTGGCGAATCAAAAAAGGCGAGTAGAATTCTATTTCTTCCGGTAAAGGGTCTCTGTTAAATGGCGGCCGGTCTTTAACGATATTTGTGACATAGACGTTTTTTCGGTCTAGGTTGATTGATTGCAGAAGTTCATCTAAAATGCGCCCGGCCGCCCCGCAAAAGGGGCGGCCGGTAAGCGCTTCATTTTTTCCCGGCGCTTCGCCGATGAACATTATTTTTGCGTAATGGTCGCCCTCGCCGATAACCGGCAAGAAATTATTTTTAATTCTAAAATCATAAAGCGGCGAATTTTTTGCCGCCACAATCTCGTCTTTTATCTTTTTTAGCTGTTCAGTTCGGTTTTCCATATTCTAAGATTATAAAATTATTATAATAATTGCAAAAAAACTTGTAGATTTATTTTTTTGGTGTAAAATTAAATTATTATGAATGGACAGAATGGGCATAATGGAAAAAATATATCCGCCACAGGCGGACCCGCCACAGGCGGACCCGCCTCTGGCGGGGAACCAAAAAAGTTTTTGTTTATCTCATTGGAAAGTTTAAGCGGCGATCTTGCGTGGCAGTTGACCAAAGAAGGCCACAAAGTTAAAGCTTACATAAAAGATAAAGGTGATGCCGATGTTTATGATGGTTTTATAGAAAAAGTTGATAATTGGGAATCGCACAAAGATTGGGCGGATGTGATTGTTTTTGACGATGTGGAATTTGGAGAAATTGCCGACAAATTAAGAAAAAATGGCAAGTTAGTTATTGGCGGCAGTAAATATACCGATGAATTGGAAATGGATAGGGATTTTGGCCAAGGCGAAATGAAAAAATATGGAGTTAATACTCTGCCTCAGTGGCAATTTTCCAGCTACGATGGAGCCATTGAATTTATTGAAAAAAATCCCGAAAGATATGTTTTTAAACCCAGTGGGAATACTCCATCCGCTGGTAAAGGTCTTTTGTTTCTGGGCCAAGAGGAAGATGGAAAGGATTTGCTTGAGCTTTTGAAACAGAACAAAAATTTATGGACTAAAAAAGTTCCGGTTTTTCAACTTCAAAAATTCGTTTCTGGAGTTGAAGTGGCAGTCGGCGCGTTTTTCAACGGCAAAGATTTTATTTTGCCGATAAATGTCAATTTTGAACACAAAAGAGTTTTCCCCGGCGACATTGGTCCATTTACCGGCGAAATGGGTACTCTGATGTTTTGGAGCGAGCCCAACAAGTTATTTCATATGACTCTTGAGAAAATGAAACCGGCTTTGGTGGAATCCGGCTATATCGGTTATATCGACATAAATTGCATTGTCAATGGCAAGGGGATATATCCTCTGGAATTTACGGCGCGTTTTGGCTATCCGACTATTCAGATTCAATCTGAAGGAATAACAATGCCTACGGGCGAATGGCTTTATAAATTGGCGAGCGGAGAGAGTTTTGAATTGAAAACCAAAAAAGGTTTTCAGGTCGGGGTGAGAGTTAATGTCCCCACACTTTTTGTAAAATCCACGGACAAAGAAACCATTGAAATGTATCGGGATCTGCCGATTCTTTTTAAGAAACCGGATAATTTAGACGGAATTCACATTGAAGATGTTAAAAAAGAAGATGGCTCATGGCGAGTTGCCGGCGTATCTGGTTGCTTAATGGTCGTTACCGGTTCTGGCACCACTGTTAACGAAGCGAGACAGCAGGTTTATTCCAGAATAAAGAACATAATGGTTCAGGATATGTTTTATCGAACTGATATCGGGCTGAAATGGAACACCGATAGCGACAAGCTCCAAACTTGGGGTTATTTATGAGGTTACAAACATTTAGTTTTATATTTTCAATGGCCATAACAATTATGGCGATGGTTTTCTTTTTCCCCAATTTCCAGAAATCAATAAAAAACAATACGGACTTAAGCATTAAAATCGCAACATCAACTGTAAATTTGCTGGCTACAAGTACGCCGGTCGTAAGCGAGCAGATTATAAATTTACCAATTCCAAAAAAATCTCTTCCAATATCTAAACCTATTCCTAACATTGCGCCTCTCGCGGTAGTCAAAGAGGTAATAAAAGAAGTTTCTTCAAAAAGTCTTGGAGAGTTAATCAATAGTTCGGTCGTACAGCTTTATTGCGGTTATTTCAGTGATGAGGGGGCGACATTTTCGGATATTTCGCGGGGGACGGGCATAATTATAAACCCCAAGGGCGAGATTTTAACAAATCGTCATATTATCTACGATGAAAATTTGAAAAAAGCCAGAAATGATTGTTTTGTTTTAAAAAGCCCATTCCCAAATGAAAAATCTCAAAATCCCAAGATTTATTACTTTACCGAAATTGTCGGTTATCCCGCAGTTGAAAAATTTAGCGATTCTTTCAGCGAAGACAAATATTACAACGACTTTGCTATTCTTAAAATTATTTCAAAAATTAGCAGCGAATCTAAGGTGAATCTTATTTTAGGATTTGATTATGCGTCACTGGAGGATTATTCGGTATTGGAAAATAATAATTTATTTAATTATTTACCAATTGATTGGGATTATAATCCAAAAGATGGAGATTTTTTAATTACTTTGGGATATGGCGTTGACGCCTCGCATATGGCTAATAAAATTACTTCAACTATCGGAAAACTTATCGGCAATATTAATACGGATGGAAGCTTAAAACCGCAAATTCTTTTAATTGAAAGCAATGCGACGGCCGGATTTTCCGGCGGAGCTTTAATCAATCCTCAATCAAAAGGCCTTATTGGATTAATCAGCTGGATAACTAGCGGCGATGAACCCGGCAAATATACGGTGGCGATTTTCCGCGATTTTTTGCGGGACCTAATGTTCCAGGACTTAAATTTTGAGTTAAAATAAGGTATTATGTGCTCAAATGAATAACGTCCCCTCTTTTTCAGTAGTCATTATATCTTATAATGGAAGAGATTTTTTGAGAAAATCTCTGAAAGGACTTGAGCAAAGTATATGGCATCCAAATAAAATTATCGTGGTTGACGATCATTCAAGCGATGATACCGGAATGATGGTCCAGAAAGAGTTTCCTTATGTGGAATATATTTACAATGAAAATAACATTGGCCCTACTGCATCAAGAAATAAGGGGGCGGGACTGGCACTTGGCGAATACATAGTATTTCTTGATAACGATATTATAATACGGCCGGATTCCTTTGAGCGTCTTATTTCGTTTCTTAACGCGACTAAGGATGCGGGAATGGTTGGGGGTAAGTTGTTAAATGAACGAGGGGAGAAAATATTTTGGAATATGGGGCATCGTCATAATTTTATCCGTCAAGCAATTGGGAAGATTTTGTATTTTTTTCTTAAGCCATTTCTTGAACATTCAACGCGAGCGAGAGATTTTCTTATGAATTTTTCTTTGAATTACTGGGATTACGATAAATCGATTTTAGTCGGGTGGGTTATTGAGAGTTTTATCGCGGTTCGTATTGAGCCTTTCAAGCGAGTGCGAGGTTTTGATGAACAATTTTTTATGTTTCACGAAGGGCCTGATCTTTCCGAACGGTTTCGCAAAATTGGTTATAAAACATATTTTGTACATAATGCCTTGGTAACAATGTTAGAAGGCCACAGCCATTTACCGGCGAAACGTAAAAAGATGTTTCGTGTCTCAACTTGGCGATATTACAGAAAACATTATTTACATTTTTAGCTTTAGCTAAGGGTAATTTTGTTCTATACCGTTTATCGTTACCAAATTCTGCTGTAGCAAGAATTGGTAACGATGATATAATATATCTATATGGGGCAGGAGAATATTGGTAGGAAAATATTAAAATATCTATTAATCGGAGGC
>JAHJZO010000030.1 GCA_018826255.1 Patescibacteria group bacterium
CGCTTTGGTATTTGATATCGCAAATCGCCAAGAAAAAATTGTTGTATCAAGATTTCAAAGTTGTGCCCTATTGCGTCCGCTGCGGCACCTCTCTTTCCAGTCATGAGGTGGCGCAAGGTTACGAAAAAGTTTCAGAAAATTCCGTTTACATAAAATTCAAACTAAAACCAAATCAAAAGATTGGCGCAAATTTTGTGACCGGAAATAATACATATATCATTTCCTGGACCACGACTCCGTGGACTTTGCCGGGCAATGTTGCTTTGGCTATAGGCGAAAAAATTGAATATGAAATACTGGAGTTAAAAAATAAAGAAGTTTTTATTTTCGCAAAAGCTCTCAAGGATAGTATTAGTATAGAAGGTGAAAGAGTAAAATCATCTTTTATTACCGGAAAAGATCTCAGTGGTCTTGAATATGAACCGCTTTTTTCTGCGCCACGATTAAGAACAAAAAATTCTTACAAAATTTATTTTGCCGATTTTGTTAATACCGAAGAAGGCACCGGAGTGGTTCACATTGCGCCGATGTATGGCGTTGACGATTTTAATTTGGGCGCTGTCGTTGGTTTGCCCAAAGTTCACACAGTTGATTTGGAAGGAAAATTTAACGACGATTTTGGGGCCGGGCTTAAAAATATCGCTGTTAAATCGGCGCAGGCGGAAAAATTAGTAATTGACCATCTTAAAAACAACGAAAATCTTTTGAAAATCAAAAAATACGAACACGACTATCCATTTTGCTGGCGCTGCAATAGCCCGCTTTTATATTATGCCAAGTTGTCGTGGTTTATTGGAATGGAAAAACTCAGGAAAAAACTGATTGAAAACAACAAAAAAATAAATTGGGTACCCGCGAATATTAAAGAAGGCCGCTTTGGAGAATGGCTTAGAGAAGTAAAGGATTGGGCCTTTTCCCGGGAACGCTATTGGGGGACTCCACTTCCTGTTTGGCGATGCGCGAAGTGCGAAAACGAATGGGTTATCGGCTCTCTTGAAGAACTGGACAAGTTTTCGCCAAAAAAACTTAAAAAAGGAGAACACAATTGGCCGTATAATAAAAAAGGCAAGCTGGATTTACACCGGCCGCATGTTGATAATATTGAATTAAAATGCGCTAAATGCTCCGGTTCAATGAAGCGCGTGAAAGATGTTGTTGATGGTTGGTTTGATTCGGGGGCGATGCCGTTTGCCCAATACCACTGGCCGTTTGGGAAAAAGTTAGAATATCCGGCCGATTTTATTTCCGAGGCCGTTGATCAAACACGCGGCTGGTTTTACACTCTTCACGCGATTGGCGCTTTGATGGGCAGGGGGCCGGCTTTCAAAAATGTTATTTGTCTGGGCCACATTTTGGATGAAAAAGGGGAAAAAATGTCCAAATCAAAAGGTAATGTCGTGGACCCGATGGAGATTATAAATAAATATGGGATAGACGCTTTGAGGTGGTACTTTTTTACGATTAATCCGCCGGGCGAACCGAAGCGTTTTATAATCCGCGATGTCGAAGAGCGTTTAAGGCGGTTTATTTTGACGATTTCCAATGTTCTTATATTTTATAAAACATATTCAACAAAATCGGCACAGAAGTCCGACTTCGGTAGCAGTAGCGGAAGAAGTCGGACTTCAAATTTGCCGATTCTAGATAAATGGATTTTATCTCGCTTAAATCAAACAATCAAAATCACGCGAACCAATCTGGACAAGTATGAAGTTGTCCAAGCGGCGCGGCCGATTGACGACTTTGTTGACGACTTATCGCGCTGGTGGCTTAGGCGTTCAAGAAAACGCTTTTCTGACGGAGGGGATGTTTCGGCCGTTTTAAAAATCGTATTAGAGGAATTGTCAAAATTAATTGCTCCGTTCACGCCGTTTTTGGCGGAACACATCTGGCAGGAGCTGGGGAATAAAAGCAGTGTTCATTTAGCTGACTATCCAAAATCACAGTTGAAATTAATTGATAAAAAACTGGAAGAGCAAATGGATTTCGTGAAAGAAGCGGCGGCTAAAGGTTTGGCGTTGCGGGCGGAGGCGGGAATTAAAGTAAGACAACCACTCGCTTCGCTCAAAATTCTAAGTTCTAAATCCGAAATCCTAAAAAATACTGAACTTCTGGAGTTAATTAAAGATGAGGTGAATGTGAAAGAAATTATTTTTGGCGACAAGTTTGGGCTGGACACAAAAATAACTGCCGAATTGAAAGAAGAGGGATTGATCAGAGAATTAGCGCGGACAATTCAGGAAATGAGACGCGACGGAGGTCTAGTTCCGAAAAATTCCATAAAAATTTATCTGAAATTGGATAGCGGATTGAAAAACACGGCAAATCGTTCCCAAAAAACTTTATGCGCGCTGACCGGCGCCGAAGCGATTGAATTTGTTGGCGCCGCTAAAGACGGCTTATTGGTTGACCGGCATTTCAAGCTCGAAGGCAAAGAAGCATGGGTCGGAATAGTTAAAGTAAGCTAATATATTGGGTATGGCCACTTATCAAACCACGGCGTTTGTTTTAAAACGGGAAGATATTTTTGAGGCCGACAGGCTCTATCATTTATACACAGAAGATTTTGGGAAAGTGAGGGCCATCGCCAGTAGCGTCAGAAAAAATGGCGCCAAGCTTACCGGCCATTTGGAGCCCTTCAGTTTGATTTGGGTTGAATTAATGGCTAAAAAAGGCGGCGATTTATTTATTACCACCGCTTTGTCGGAAACAAATATACTAGGCAGAAATGCTTCTCCGAATCAAATCGCTCTTTTTACAAAAATGTCCGGTTTTATTTTGAAAATGCTGGGGGGACAGGAAAAAGACGAAGCGATGTGGAATTTTATTTTAGAAAATTTTTGGACAGCATCGCGAGCAAGTTCGTCCGATAAGTTTTTGAGCGAATTCAAATCGGGTTTTATAAAACTTATGGGTTTTGGAGCTGATTTTGAAGAAGCAAAGTATTACCTTGGCGATTTCGAATAGTGCGAAAAAGTGCTATACTATAAAAATATAAAACATATATGATTCAAATAGATTCTCCCCAAGCTCCGCCGAAACTTTCGCAGCCGTCGCTACCCCAAGCAGTCCGTTTTTTTAGTTCCAAACAAAAGAAAATCCTCATTGTTTCAACCGCTGTATTTTTTATAATTCTCATTTTAAGCAGTGTGGCCTTTTATGTTTGGCTGACTTCGTTTAAGAAATCTTTAGTGGATTTCAATATTTCCGGCCCAACTCAGATTTTTGCCGGAGAGCCCGGAACATTTGTCGTTTCTTATTGGAATAATACAAAACAAATTCTTCAAGACGCGTCTTTAACCGTGCGCTTCCCTCAAGACGCGGTTATTGACGACAGTAAAACCATTCAGCGCTTTGACTTGGGCAGTATTGGTATTGGCGGCGGCGGCAAGCAAATAGTTGAAGTGGCGCTTATCGGGCCGGATAAAAGTATCCAAAAATTGGAAGCCACGTTAAGTTACAAGCCTCAAAATACCGCTTCAAATTTTGAAAACGAAACAAACAAAGAAGTAGCGATTAATGGTTCGGCTTTAAGCGTTGACTTAAAAATTCCGGAAACAATATTGCCGAACACCAGGAACACATATGTAATTTATTATAAAAATAACACGGATAAAGTTTTTAAAAATGTTTCTATTGAAATGACATACCCTGATGGATTCAGCTTGGTTTCATCGGACAGGACGCCGGCAAAAGGTAATAACAATTGGGGGCTTGGCGATTTGAATCCCAACGAAGAAGGGGATATTTCGATTTTGGGGATTTTAAAAAATATGCAAAGCGCCAATTTTGAAGTGGCTATCGGGGTGGTCGAAAACGGAAAATTTTATAAGTTTAGCCAAAATTCATCTCAAATAGGGCTGGTCGCTCCGCCTCTTGAACTAGGCATCTCGGTTAATCAGTCGGCTTTAGCGGTTAATTCCGGCGAGAATTTGCAATTTAAGATTCATTATAAAAATGATGCCGGCATTGCTCTTTCCGATGTTATTTTGAAAGCAACCCTTAGCGGTTTAATGTATGATTTTTCCACTCTTAGAACGGATGGCAATTTCAATGGAGCGGATGGGACGATCACTTGGAATGGCGGTAATTGGGCAGATTTTAAAAATTTGCAACCCAACGCATCCGGAGATGTTGAGTTTCAAATATCTGTAAAGGCGCGCCATGTTGTGAGAACTTTTAGGGATAAAAATTTTTTGCTTCAAGTAATGGCGGAAATGGAAACACCAACTGTGCCGTCGTCCCTAATGACGAAGTCCCTATCGGTGATGGCTGATTTGGCCATAAAAGTCAACACCAAAATGGAATTAAAAACTGCCGGTTATTATTTTGACACAACAATCAAAAATTCCGGACCGTTACCGCCGAAAGTTGATCAAACAACAACTTATACCATTCACTGGCAGCTTACCAATTTTTCCAATGATGTTGACGGCGCTGCGATTAAAGCGGTTTTGCCGGAAGGAGTTAGCTGGCTTAATAAAAAAGCGGGCGCTGGCGCCGCGACTTTGGAATATAACGATAGAACAAATGAATTAACATGGAATGTAGGTAAATCAACGGCCGGAACGGGGGTTTTACTTGATGCGTATGAAGTGATTTTTCAAGTGAGTTTGACGCCTTCTATAAATAAGGCAGGCATGGTTGTGCCTATTTTGGGTGAATCAACTTTGATCGGCAAAGACGCTTTTACCGGAAATAATATTACGGTAATCTCGCCGGCTTTGAGAACTGATTTACCTGATGACCCCGGCGTTGGTATTATGAAAAGCCGAGTCCAGCCATGAAAGAAATAAAAAAAGAAAATTTGATGGAGAAAATTGTTTCGCTTTGTAAAAGGCGGGGATTTGTTTTTCCGGGTTCGGAAATTTACGGTGGGCTGCAGGGGTTTTATGATTTCGGCCCGCTGGGTGTGGAAATGAAAAATAATTTAAAACAGCTGTGGTGGAATTGGATGACCAGAGAACATGAGGACATTGTCGGCATTGACGGTGCGATTATTACCAATCCCAAAGTTTGGGAGGCAAGCGGACATCTTAAGAGTTTCGTTGATCCGTTGGTTGAATGCAAAAAATGCCATCATCGATTCAAGGCGGATGATATCAGCGCCGAATGTCCTGATTGCGGCGGAGAAATAACCGAACCGAAAATGTTCAACATTCTGGTGCCAACGCAACTCGGCGTGGTTGAAGGAGAAAAACAAAATGCCTATCTGCGCGGCGAGGCATGTCAGACAATATATTTGGATTATAAAAATGTTTTGGATACGACTCGCCTAAAAATTCCTTTTGGCATCTGTCAAATTGGCAAAGCATTTCGCAATGAAGTTACTCCCGGAAATTTTTTATTAAGACAGCGGGAGTTTGAACAGTGGGATTTGCAGTGGTTTTGCCATCCAAAGGAAATGGAAAAGTGGTTTGAATATTGGAAAAACGAAAGAATGGCTTGGTATAAAAGTATTTTTGCCAATCCGGAAAATCTTGGTTTTTATAAGCATGAAAAATTGGCGCATTATGCCAAAAAAGCTTTTGATATCGAATATACCGCTTCACCGGCGGTTAAGGAAATGGAAGGCATTCATTGGCGCGGGGACTGGGATTTATCCAGGCACGCGGAATTTTCGGGCCAGGATTTGAGTTATGTTGATTTGGAAACCGGAGAAAAATTTATTCCCAATATCGTTGAAACCTCCGGCGGCGTGGACCGTACTTTCTTGTTTTTGTTATTAGATGCTTACTGTGAGGAAAAAGACCGCGTGGTTCTCAAACTCTATCCCAAGATCGCGCCCTACAAAGTCGCCGTCTTTCCGCTTTTGGCTAATAAGCCCGAACTTGCTAAATTGGCCCGAAGCATCTATGATAATTTGAAAATTAATTTTATGACGGCTTGGGACGACAGGGGCAATATCGGCAAGAGATATTATGCCCAGGACGAAATCGGAACTCCGTTTTGCGTTACAGTTGATTTTGAGTCGCTTGAAGACAAAAAAGTTACGATTCGCGAACGCGACAGCATGAAACAGGAAAGAATAGCGATTGATGAATTAGCGGAGTATATTAAAAAACAACTAGAATAATCATGTATAAAAAAATAACGCTGCCTAATGGGTTGAGAATTTTGACTATGCCGATGGCCAACACTAAAACGGCGACGGTTTTGACGCTTGTGGCGGCCGGTTCAAAATACGAAACAAAAGATATAAACGGCATTTCCCATTTTTTGGAGCATATGACTTTTAAGGGCACCAAGAAAAGGCCGACGCCGCTTGATATCGCCGAACCGCTTGACCGTGTTGGCGGCAACTACAACGCTTTTACCGGCCAAGAATATACCGGTTATTATGCCAAGGCCGACGGCAAGCATTTGGATTTGCTTTTGAATATAATTTCAGACATTACCCTAAATCCTAATTTTGACCAAAAAGAAATCAACAAAGAAAGGGGGGTGATTATTGAAGAAATAAATATGTATGAAGACATGCCGTCAAGAAAAGTTGGCGATGTCTGGGAAGAACTTTTGTATGGCGATCAGCCAGCGGGATGGTCAACCGCCGGACAAAAAGAAATAATCGCCAGACTTGGGCGGGAAGATTTTGTTAAATATCACAAGGAGCATTATGTTGCCCCTAAAGTCGTAGTTGCTGTTTCCGGAATAATAAAACAGGAAGAAGTCGTTGAAAAAATCAAAGCACTTTTCGGAACGATTAGTGATTTTAAAGGTGAGGAAAAAATTCCAGTGAAAGAATCGCAAAAAAAACCGGAAGTCAACTTAGTTTATAAAAAAACAGACCAAACTCATATTATTTTAGGTGGCAGAGCTTACAATATATTTGACGACAGGCATTACGCGGCGGAAGTTTTGGCTACTATTCTTGGAGGAGGGATGTCTTCGCGTCTTTTCGGGCTATTGCGTGACAAAATGGGGGCCGCGTATTATGTGCGAACTTCCGCGGATGAATCCACGGATACCGGTTATTTGGCGACAAGCGCCGGAATTGATAATCGCCGCGTAGAAGAAATTATTGGAGCGATTCTGGAAGAATACAAAAAAGTTAAAAAAATTAAAGTTAGCGAATCGGAACTAAGCAAAGCCAAGGAACATATAGAAGGCGGATTAACTTTAAGTATTGAGACTTCCGATGAACTAGCCAGTTTTTATTGTTTTCAAGAAGTTTTGAAAAAAGAAATTTTGGAACCGGAAGAGTTTGTCAAAAAAATCAATGCCGTTACCGCCGATGATGTTTTGGAAGCGGCGCAGGATATTTTCCGGCCGGAAAAATTAAATCTGGCGCTCGTCGGACCATTCGAGGATAAAAAGCTATTTGCAGATTTGCTGAAAGTATAGCATAATAGAATCATGGCGATAAACGGCGGAACAGTAATAGAAATTTCTCCCAAAACAATATTTTGGGCGCTTGGCATTGGAATTTTGACGGTATTGGCCTATATGGTGCGCGACGTTATCGCGATTTTGATTTTTGCCGTTATCATCGCCTCGGCGCTTGAGCCGGTATTGGAGTTTTCCCAAAAGAAAAAAATACCAAGACTTTTATCGCTGATTGTTATTTATATTTTATTTTTCATATTTTTCGCCGCTTTGATATACATTCTTCTGCCGTTATTACTTGACCAGCTCAGCGACTTTTCCCAAAACTACCCGATTTATTTCGGGAAAATAGAAGAAGCAGCCGGAACAATAACGTTCTTACCCGGCCTTTCCGGAAATATTCACGAATTGCTGGGACAGTTAACCGGACAAATACCAAGTTTTACTTCTCTGCTTTCTTACGCCTCATCGATTGTCGGCGGTGTCGTGTCTCTCTTGGTGGTTTTAGCCGTGTCATTTTATTTGTGCTGGTCGCGAGGCGCCCTGGATGATTTTCTAAGGTCGATTTTGCCCCCGCGATTTGAAACGTATATCCATGGATTGTGGCTCCGCGCCCAGAAAAAAATGGGCCGCTGGCTGCAGGCTCAAATATTTTTAAGTTTTATAATGGCGGTGATAGTTGGCGTTGGTCTCTGGATTTTGGGTGTGAAATACGCTTTTCTTATTGCCGTGGTTGTCGGTATTCTGGAAATAGTGCCATTAGTCGGCCCCATAATTTCCGGAGGTTTGGCGGTCCTTATAGCATTATCGCAATCAACGACGCTTGGACTCTGGACGTTAATCTTTTTTATCGCGGCGCATCAATTGGAAAATCATATTTTGGTTCCTTTGCTTATAAAAAAATTGGTTGGTCTCAATCCCGTTGCCATTATTCTTGCTATTTTGGTCGGCGCGAAATTGGGGGGCGTTTTCGGCATTATACTGGCTGTGCCTTTGGCGGCTGTTGTGGATGAGTTTTTTGATGATTTGGCAAAAAAGAAAACAGCGCTAAATACCGCCGCGCATGATTAAGAAAACAATTCCTATTGTCGCGATTTGAGTCATAACTCCCGATTGAAAACAGGGATTTATTTTTTTATGAATCAAGCCGTGGGCGAATTTATGAACGAGGAGATTCCATTTAATAAATTTCCAGTTAGTTATCCAAGAAAGAAATTGCAAAGCGTCCGGCAAAATGCCGAAAAAAGCGCCGATTATCAGCGGCGCAATGTTGGCGTCTTTATCAAGAAACACGAAAATGGCAAGCAGACCGAAACCCGCTAAGCCGTCAATTGATATTTTTATTATTTCCCGCCAAAAGGTTTTTCTTTTTACAAAATTTTTATCGGTTTTTGTTTGGGTTTCAAATTTATCAGACAGATAATCCCAGTGCGGGATCGCGTCTAAAACATAGTGGCTGATTAAACCGATCGCGGCGGCTAAAAAATAATTCTGGGTTTTGGATGCCAAAATCCCAGAAATAATAATATGCGAAGTTAAAATCATTTGATAATGGTCGTTATTATATGCTAATTTAAACGCATGAACAAGTTTTATGTAACAACTTCCATACCTTATGTTAACGCGCCGCCGCATATAGGACATGCGCTGGAATTTATCCAAGCCGATGTTTTGGCCCGCTTTCAAAGGGCGGCGGGCAAGGACGTTTTCTTTTTAACCGGCGCCGATGAACACGGCGTTAAAATAGCCAGAGCGGCTGAAGAAGCTAAAAAAGCGACAAAAAAATTCGTTGATGAAAATACGGAAAAGATAAAAAAGCTTCTTAAAGTTCTGAATATTTCCAATGATGATTTTATCCGCACGACAGATAGGAAACGCCATTGGCCGGGTGCTCAAAAGCTCTGGTTTAAGCTCGCCGAAGCGGGGGATATTTATAAAAAGAAATACAAGGGGCTTTATTGCGCCGGCCATGAGGCCTTTGTTACCGACAAAGACCTTATTAATGGCGCCTGCGCAATACATAAAACCAGGCCGGAAATGATTGAAGAAGAAAATTACTTTTTCCGATTGTCTAAATATTCAAAAAAAATAGAAATGTTCGTAAAAAGCGGCAAATTGAAAGTGTCTCCGGTTTCGCGCAAAAATGAAATTTTATCATTACTCAAAGAAGGACTTGAAGATATAAGTTTTTCAAGGCCGGCCAAAAGTTTAAGCTGGGGGATTCCCGTGCCAAATGACCCAAACCATACGATGTACGTTTGGTGCGATGCTTTGTCAAATTACATCACCGCTATCGGCTATGCCGACGGCGGGAAACTTTGGAAATATTGGCCGGCCGACGTTCATGTTATAGGTAAAGACATTTTGCGATTTCATGCCGCTATTTGGCCCGGAATGCTTTTGTCGGCGAAATTGCCACCGCCAAAAACAATTTTTGTTCACGGATTCATAACATCGGGCGGCGAAAAAATATCTAAAACTATCGGCAATGTAGTTGATCCGTTTAAAGTTGTTGCGAAATACGGGGTTGATGCTTTAAGATATTATTTACTTCGCGAAATTCCATCCGGAGAAGACGGCGATTTTACTTTTGAAAAATTTGAAGAAAGATATAGC
>JAHJZO010000031.1 GCA_018826255.1 Patescibacteria group bacterium
GCCAATGTTTTCTCAATCTCTTTCAAAGATTTTTTGGGTAAAAATTTAGCCAAATGCGGCAGAATATGATTTTTAGTCAAATCCACTTGCTTTCTATAAAGATTCACCGGACTGCCTTCCGAAAATGGCGAATCGTTTTTTCCGAGTTTGCCTTCTTCAAAAAGCCGTAAAACTTTTTTCCAATAGACATTGCCAGCATGAAGGTCGCCGATAACTTCCTTGGCGACAGTTTTGCGGACAAATGATTTCTTTGCTTCTTCTTCGGACTTTTCGTCAAAAATCTCCAAAATACTTTGATTCCTTTTCTCCAAATGCCCTCTGATTATTTGATGAAAAGTTTCTACTTTTATTTTTCCGACAATTGCCCGCATAGCCCAGAAATCAAGGTTGTTTTCTCCCCGGTCTTTCAAAAAAGCCAATTCTTCCGCGATACCGTAAGGAATGAATCCCTGCTGGTAATAATTGTAAATCGCATCGGGGAGCGCGCAAACTTTAAGATATCCTCTCATAGTTTCGGGCGCTTTGCCGACCGAGCGGGCGAATTGCGCTATCGTCAATTTCAGGTCCATTTTTCTCTTAATGAAGAATTGGAGAGAATAACTTTGAATCATTTCCTGCTCTTTGGGCAAAACATAACTATTGCCGGAAAGCTGGATGTCCATTGCTTCAATCGCCGATAAATCGTGATAAAGGCGAGATTCAATTTTTTTATCTTTTTTTCTTTTTCCAAAATGGCGCCTATAGCAAGTGCCCGGCTCTTCTTGGCCGTATTTTTCACGGCATATCGAGCAACCGCTTTTCCAAATCAGCCAATGAGCCCGCAATCTTCTTTCCCCAGAAAGAACAATTTGATAATGTTCATTATTCGCGCCTCGTAATTCTGAAAGCCAATGAGCTGTTTTGTAAAAAGTATTTATCAATTTTACATATTCTTGCGCGGAAACCAGAGAAAAAGATACTACAACCAAAGGGTCAAGCAAACCATATTGGCAAATATTATCTGCCAACGCCCTTGTGTCATCAGCCAAAAGTGTTCGCCGGTGCTGGGTTAAAATATTTATGGAATTCATATCAAGAAGAAGAAACTGCGGTCTACGGTGTTGCACTATTTTGACCATTTCTATCACCTCTTTTCTTTTTAAATTTTTCAAGAACAATCCTTGTTTGGGCATATTAACGGCCAATAAAGTGAGCTGTCAATAGGGGGCTTGCATTGTGGATAAAGGTTTGCTACAATCACCTCACATCATGAATAGAGTAAAAACATACCAAAAACACCTGCCCGCAATCGCTTGGAGCGATAGCGACATGCAGGCGGGAGGAGGCGGAACCGTGTAATTCGTTTGTGCCAGTTTTTGTCGGATTCCACCGCTTCCAAGCGGTTTTTTGTTTCTCAATTCGGATGTTTGAAAGCACATTAAAAAATAAATACGTTGTTAAATTAACAGGTATAAAATAAATTGTAAGCAAATTAGAAATAAACTCGTACTTATGTACGGGATGAGTAGGTTAATAAGGGCGTATGGAGGATGCCTTGGCATAAAAAGGCGATGAAGGACGTGGCGTGACTGCGATAAGCGTCGGGGAGGTGTCTAGCAACCTTTGATCCGGCGATGTCCGAATGGGGCAACCCATGGCAAGTAATGTTGCCATATCTTTATCCGTAAGAGATAAAGAAGTAAACCCGGGGAAGTAAAACATTTCAGTACCCGGAGGAAAATAAAAGAAGAATCAATTTATTATTCATGGGTCCGGATAGTCGGACTAATGAATAATATTTTGATAATATTCCCTTAGTAGCGGCGAGCGAAAAGGGAGGAGTCCAAACCTGTCTGACGCTTTCGCAAGAAAGTGTCGGGCGGGGGTTGTAAGGAATAATCGTTTTCATAGCAATATGAAAGGAAAGTATATAAACTGGAAAATTGATTAGTTGAACGGTTTTGGAAAAGCCGGCCACAGAGGGTAATAGCCCCGTAAGCGAAAATCTTTTTCATACTTTCGGATTATTTTCTTGAGTACTGCGGGGAAAGACTGCCCCGTAGGAAGCCGGGAGTACTACACTCCCAAGACTAAATACTTTTTATGACCGATAGTGAACTAGTACCGTGAGGGAAAGGTGAAAAGCAGCCCGGTGAGGGCGATGAAATAGATCCTGAAACCATACGCTTACAAAGAGCGGGAGTCCGTTCTCTCTGTCGCAAGACGGGGCGAGGATGACCGTGTGCCTATTGAAGAATGAGCCAACGACTTTATGTGTTTTGCTTGTTTAACCCCGCTTAGCGGGGGGAGGCATAGGGAAACCGAGTGTTAATAGCGCGTTTATTTTGTCGCAAGACAGAATAGGCAAAACTTATAAGACCCGAAGCCAGGTGAGCTTACCATGGTCAGGCTGAACTCTGATGAAAGTCAGAGGGAGGGCCGCACCCACTAGCCGTGCAATACTAGGGGATGAATTGTGGTAAGAAGTGAAAAGCTAATCGAACCTGGTAATAGCTGGTTCTCTCCGAAATAGCTCTAGGGCTAGCCTCAAATGTTTTTTATCGGAGGTAGAGCACTGGTTGGTCTGTATTGGCGCAAGCCAGGCAGACCAGTCAAACTCCGAATTCCGGTAAAATAGTTTGGGAGTCAGTATTCGGGGGCA
>JAHJZO010000032.1 GCA_018826255.1 Patescibacteria group bacterium
CCGGAATGCTTTTGTCGGCGAAATTGCCGTCGCCAAAAACAATTTTTGTTCACGGATTCATAACGTCAGGCGGCGAAAAAATATCTAAAACTATCGGCAACGTGGTTGACCCGTTTAAAGTTGCCGCAAAATACGGGACGGATGCTTTAAGATATTATTTACTTCGCGAAATTCCATCCGGAGAAGACGGCGATTTTACATATGAAAAATTTGAAGAAAGATATAGCGCCGATTTGGCGAAGGGGGTTGGCAATCTAACGGCAAGGATTTTAACATTGGCGCAAAAAGGAAAAATAAAACCGCTAAAAAACAAGTTCGCTTCGGAAATCGCCAAAATTAAAAAAGATTCAGCGCAATCAGTTTCGGAGTTTAAATTCAACGAAGCGTTAGAAAAAATTTGGCGGCTCATCGCTTTGGGTGATAAATATATCAATGCTCAAAAGCCCTGGACATTGGAAAGCAATTCAAAGAAATTTAAGGAAATAATCGGGCATCTCTTATTTTTACTCTTGGGGGTTGGAGAATTACTTATCCCATTTATGCCGGAAACAGCGGACAAAATCGCCAAACATGTCGCGAAAAGTAAAAGTACGGTTTTATTTCCTCAATTAAAATAAAATGCTGTTTGATTCACATGCGCACTTGTCTCACGCGATATTCGACGAATATCGCGAAGAAATAATCAAGAAACTTCAAACTCTTGAAATTAAAATTGTAAACATAGGTGTTGGTTCTGATGAGTTTGAAAATGAAAAAATTGTCGCAATAGGCGAATGCGGTCTTGATTACTATCGCAATCTTGAAAATAAAAATTTACAAAAAGAAGTTTTTATTAAGCAAATTGAACTGGCGGAAGAATTGGGGAAACCATTAATTATCCATTGCCGGCCCACCTTGGGGACAATGGATGCATACGAAGATGCATTGAATATTCTTAATACATGCCGCATATCGCGAATTTTTGGCGCTGGCATTGCGCATTTCTTCTCCGGATCGAAAGAAATTGCCAAAAAATTTTTAGATTTAGGATTCTATATTTCATTTGCCGGCCCAATTACCTTCTCCGATCAATACAAAGAGATTGTTGAATATATCCCTAATAACAGAATCTTGGCCGAAACAGATTCGCCTTTCGCTGCGCCACTTCCTTTTCGGGGCAAGCGCAATGAGCCGGCTTTTGTGGAGTTTGTGGTTCGTCAAATTGCCGATTGGAAGGGGATAAGCTTCGAGGAAGCAAGGCGATTAACAACTGAAAATGCAGAAAATCTTTTTTGCCTTAAAACACCGTTTTGATTACAATAGACAATATGTATAACGCGGCAAAAATCGAGAAAAAATGGCAAGAAGTTTGGGAAAAGAATGAAAAACTTTGGGCAGCTGAAGATTTTAGCGAAAAGCCGAAACAATATATTCTTATTGAATTTCCTTATCCCTCGGGCGAAGGGCTTCATGTCGGCCATGTCAGAAGTTATTCGGCCTTGGACGCTTTAGCGCGAAAAAAAAGGATGGAAGGATACAATGTTTTATATCCCATCGGCTGGGATGCCTTTGGCTTGCCGACGGAAAATTATGCCATAAAAAACGGTGTTCACCCCCGGGAAGCGACTGATAAAAACATTAAAAACTATAGACGGCAAATCAAATCACTCGGCCTTTCTTTTGACTGGAAAAGGGAAATAGATACAACCGATCCCGACTATTATAAATGGACCCAGTGGATATTTTTGAAATTTTTTGAGAAAGGACTGGCATATCAGGCCGAAATACCTATTAATTGGTGTCCCAAGTGTAAAATTGGCCTGGCAAACGAAGAGGCCATCGGCGGCGTTTGCGAGCGATGCGGCGCGCCGGCTGAAAAACGCAGTGTTAAACAATGGCTTCTTAAGATAACCGCTTATGCCGACCGGCTTATTGAAGATTTGGATAAAGTTGATTATTTGGAAAAAATCAAAACCCAGCAAATCAATTGGATTGGCAGAAGTTATGGGACGAATGCTGATTTTAAAATCAAATCAAGCGACCAGAAAATAACCGTTTTTACGACTCGGATTGACACTATTTTCGGAGTGACAGCTCTAATTCTGGCTCCGGAAAATAAAATACTGCGAGAATTGAAAGAGAAGATAACCAATTGGCCGGAAGTGAAAAACTATATAAATGAATCCGTAAAAAAATCGGATATCGAAAGAACTAACGAACAAAAGGAACGGGTGGGCGTTGAAGTTAAAGGCATAAAAGTTATCAATCCTTTGAACCGGGAAGAGGTTGCTGTTTGGGTCGCCGATTATGTCATTGCCACTTATGGCGGGGGAGCGGTAATGATGGTTCCGGCTCACGACAGGCGCGATTGGGATTTTGCCAAGAATTACGGCATAGCCATCAAAGAAGTAGTCAGCGGAGGCGATATATCAAAAGAACCGCATATTGAATACGGGCGCGTTATTAATTCTAAAGAGTTTAATGGACTTGATTCTCAAGAGGCGATTGAAAAAATAACCCAATGGCTGGCGGATAATAATTTAGGCGGCAAAACCGTTAATTATAAACTGCGGGATTGGATCTTTTCCCGCCAGCATTATTGGGGCGAGCCCATACCGATAGTTCATTGCGATAAATGCGGAACGGTTCCTGTTCCGGAAAACGATTTGCCGGTGGAATTGCCCTATGTCAAAAAATACCAACCGACAGGCACGGGAGAATCGCCGCTGGCGGCGATTAAAGAGTGGGTGGAGACCAAATGCCCTAATTGCCAAGGACCGGCAAAGCGCGAAACCGACACGATGCCCAATTGGGCCGGGTCTTCTTGGTACTTTTTGCGTTATACGGATTCTAAAAATAACAATGTCTTTGCCGACAGTAAAAAATTGGGGTATTGGCTAATGGTGGATTTATATAACGGAGGAATGGAACACACTACTCTCCATCTTTTGTATTCTCGCTTTTGGCACAAATTTTTATATGATTTAAAACTGGTTCCAACACCGGAACCATATGCCAAGCGGCGGTCGCATGGGATGGTTCTTGCGGAAGACAATCAGAAAATGAGCAAAAGCCGCGACAATGTTCTCAACCCAGATGACATTATTGAAACACACGGCGCCGATTCTTTGAGAATTTATGAGATGTTCATGGGCCCCTTTGACCAGGCAATTAACTGGAATACCAATGGGCTTATCGGTTGCCGCAGGTTTTTAGACCGAGCTTGGGGCATCTTTAACCGGCCGGAAAAGTTTGGTTCAACGGATGAAAGCGCCGAAATTAAGGTCCATCAATTGATAAAACGAATTAGTGAAGATTTAGAAGCAATGAAATTTAATACCGCCATTTCCGCTTTTATGGAGTTTATAAATTTCTGGTCAGAAAAAGACAGGACACTTTCTAAAAAGGATGCGGAAACATTTTTGCGATTATTGGCCCCTTCCGCTCCGCATATCTGTGAGGAGCTTTGGTTTTCTCTTGGAAACAAAAAATCAATCCATCTGGAACCATGGCCGCAATATTCTTTGGAGATGGTTGAAGAAGGGGAATATGACCTGATAATTCAAATCAACGGCAAGATGCGCGATAAAGTAAGAATCTCAAAGGGGTTGGAGCGCCCGGAAATTGAACAATTGGTACAAGCCCGTGACGCCGTTAAAAAACATATTGGTGACAAAGAAGTCAAAAAAATAATCTACGTGCCGGATCGCCTTATAAACATTGTCATTTTTTAGCTGTTTGATCAGATTATATCGCGATATACCTCTTTCGAGTTTGTTATAAATGCTATAGCACGGATA
>JAHJZO010000033.1 GCA_018826255.1 Patescibacteria group bacterium
ACGGCACTACTTTGAAATCTTGGTACAATAATTTTTTCTTGGCGATTTGCGATATCAAATACCAAAGCGATTCTATATACCGCGGTTCGTAAGTGATATATGGATTTTTCAAATCAAGCCAAAAACCTATCCGCTCGGTCAATTTATCCCACTCTTCTTTATACTTCCAGACAATCTCCTGAGCTTTTTTATTAAATTCAGCAACGCCGTATTTTTCAATTTCTTTTTTGTTTTTCAGCCCCAGCTCTTTTTCAACCTGAATCTCCACCGGCAGACCGTGCGTGTCCCAGCCCGCCCTTCTGTTCACATAAAACCCCGCCATTGTTTTGTAGCGGCAAATTAAATCTTTGTACGCGCGCGTCAAAAGATGATGAAGCCCAGGGCGCCCATTGGCTGATGGCGGGCCTTCATAAAAAATAAATTTCTTGCCCTTCGTAGCCTTGGCGGAGGAGGGTTGCCTTAACTTTAAGCTCTTCTCAAAAATCTGTTCTCGTTTCCAGAAATCTAAAATTTTTTCTTCTGTTTTTGGGGAAAATAATTCTGTCATAATGTTTGATATCATAACTAAATATCACCATAAATTCAAATTTGATTTATACGACTATCAGACGATCGTCTACTAATTGTATAATTATATGAAATTAAAAAATCGTCTCAATTCTAATTCATTAGTCGGATTAATCATCTCTGCATATTGAACAAAGGACTTAATATTGAATATGCTCACGACAAAATTAACTTCATCTTGACATTCATAGGGTAAAACAAAAACGCTTTTTTGCATTTCATAAAAACCCAAATCTCGCAATTTTTCCCTTAGCGCATTTCGATCCTTGCGTTTCTTTTCCGGAATATCAAAAAATACTATCCGCCATTTCCCGTCCCATTGATGCGGCCTCTTAACAGCCAATAGGTCTAGATTTAAAAATTTTATTTTAGATACGCCTTTCTTGGTTATTATAACTTCGCAATTTCCATTTGTTTTTTCCTTCCAGGAAATAAAACCGTAATTATAAAGTTCGCGTAAATTTCTAATTAATTCATTTCTACTAATACTCCGCCATTCTTTGTTTAGTTGTTTTAAAATTCTAATTTGCCTCACTGGCGAATGAGCCAATCCTAATGATAACCCGCCAAATAATAACAACAATATTTTCTTTTTTGTCGGGCTCTTGATTCTTTCAAATTTTGAGATACTTGTATTTTTCATATCTTGCAAATTTTAACTATCCAATTATACCACTAACGGACGATCGTCGGTAAGTGGGATAATTTTAATTTTATGATGATTGCCAAGGCAATCACATTTTCTCCGGGGCTTTTATTCCGAGCAAGTTAAGCGCGCTGGCCAGAACAATTTTGGTGGCGGCGACCAAAGAAAGCCGCGCCGCCATTATTTTTTTATCTTCGTTTATTACCCGGTGTTTTTCATAAAAATTATGAAACCTCCCCGCCAATTCCAATGCGTATCGCGGCAGACGATGAACTTCGTAATTCTTGGAAATATCACTTAAAAGTTCCGGAAACTCCGCTAATTTTTTTATTAAATTTAATTCCTCTTTTTCTTTTAGTAATTTTAAACCCCCTTTCTTTTTCGCTTTCACTTTTCTTAAAATTGAAGAAATACGCGCATGCGCGTATTGCGCGTAATAAACGGGGTTTTTTTGCGAGCGTTCTTTGGCAAGTGTTAAATTAAAATCCATATGGGTGTTGAGCGAGTACATCAAAAAGAAAAATCTCGCGGCATCAAAACCGACTTCGTTAATTAATTCTTCAAGTGTTATGAAATTTCCGGCACGCTTGGAAATTTTCACCTCTTTTCCGTTTTTAACGAGCCGAACCAATTGAGAAATAATAATATCCAATTTATCTTCCTGGATATCGATGGCTTTAAGAGCCGCTTTTAACCGAGGCGCGTAGCCGTGATGATCGGCGCCCCAAATATCAATCGCTTTGTTAAATTTTCTGGTTTTGATTTTGTCAAAATGATACAGGATGTCCGACATGAAATATGTTTCATCGCCGGTTTTTTTGATCAAAACTCGGTCTTCGCTATCGCCCAATTGCGTCGTTTTAAACCATGTCGCCCCGTCTTTTTCATAAATAAGATCCTTTCGCATAAGACCGCCCATTATATTCCCATATTCTTTTCCTTTGTAAAGCGACTTTTCCGAGAACCAAGCGTCAAATTTAATCCCCGCTTTTTTTATCGCCGGTTTGAGATATGTTTTCAAAATCAACGCCGCTGCTTTTTGTCCCGTCTCGGACTCATTTAATTTCTTGCTGATTTTTCCTGCTAATTTATTTATATACTCCCCTTTGTATAAATTCTCTTCGTCACTTGTCACATGTCCCTTGTCACTTGTCGCTAGTTTGATTGACCTCCCCAAAGTCAAAATCTGTTCGCCCCTGTCGTTAACATAATATTCGCGAAAAACTTTATTCCCCTGCGTTTCCAAAATATTGGCCAGCGCGTCTCCGTAAAAACCGCCGCGGCCGTTGCCCATGGTTAACGGTCCCGTCGGGTTGGCAGAAATGAAGTCAAGATGAATTTTATTTAGTGTTTTTTTCTTCCGTCCATAGGCGGATCCACCTTTGGCGGACAAAATTTTACCTAGCTCTACATATAGATGCTGATCGGACAAGAAAAAATTTATAAAACCATCATTTGCTTCTATTTTTAAAAAATCGGGAATTTTTCGCTTTGTTAATTCGGCAGCCAGATTTTCGGCGATTTCTTGTGGTGATTTTTTTAGAACCTTAGATAAAACAAAAGCAATATTGGTTGCGTAATCTCCATGTTCTTTATTTTCCGGAGTTTCAATCAAAATATCCCCCTTAAAATCGGGAGTTAATTCGCTTATTAAGCTTCCAAGCCGGGTTTTTATAGCTTCTTTCATTATTTCTCATATAATAACCGAATTTTGATAAAAATGAAACTGCTGATAGAATCAAATTATGGCAACATTCGCCGAAAACAGAAAAGTTCATTTTGATTATGAAATCCTCGAAACATACGAGGCGGGAGTTGTTTTGTCCGGCCCAGAAGTAAAGTCAATAAAAAACGGGAGGATGAATATCGCCGGTTCCTACATAAATATCCACGATGGCGAATTATATTTAATAGGCGCGACAATCGCGCCATACCAGCCCAAAAATCAGCCTGCTGATTATGACCCGGCTCGTTCCAGAAAACTGCTACTGCGCAAAGAAGAGATTGCGTCTTTAATAGGAAAAATAAAACAAAAGGGCTTGACAATAGCGCCTCTAAAAGTGTACAATAAAGGCCGCAGAATAAAGATAGAATTCGCTGTTGTTCGTGGCAAGAAAAAATACGATAAGAGATCGACTATTTCCAAAAGAGACGCCACGAGAAATATTGAGAGAAGTTTGAAAGGGGGTGAAGGGCTTCGATAGAATTTTAAAATTAAATACGCAGGCCGAGGATGTCTCGTAACCTCGAAATATAATCCCCGAGGCAAGGCAAATAATAACTGCCAAAACAAATTTTACTCCTTCCTTCGCTTTAGCGTAGGAGGGCATCGGTCGCCTAACGTCCAATAGGGCGATACCGGTGTCAACCATTGGGCTTTAACCCGTGAACTTCTTCGGCCCGGGCGGAAATTAAGAAGAAACAGAATTTTCTTTTTTCGGTTGCTTTGAGAGAATTTTCTGAAAAAATTAAGCAGCATACGCCTGTAGAAATATTTAATCAAAAAATTCTAGATGCGAGTTCAACTCTCGCCACTTCCACAAATTGACAATTTTGCCTTAAACGGTTATATTCCTCCTATTGCTTAAGAAATTCAAAATAAACAATCAAATAACGGCTCCGGAATTGCGCGTCGCTGACGCGGACGGACAGCAAATCGGAATAATGAGCCGCGATGAAGCGTTAAAACTGGCCAAGGAAAAAGGGCTGGATTTGATTGAGTTCGCCCCGATGGCCAAGCCGCCAGTAGCCCGGATTATAGATTACGGTAAATTCGCTTATAGAGAAGAAAAGGAAGACCGCAAGCAAAAAGCCAAGCAAAAAAAAGAAACGCTTAAAATAGTGCGTCTCGGCCTAAATGCCGGTTCAAATGACCTGAAAACCAAAGCCAAGAAAGCCGAGGGGTTTCTTGACGAAGGCCTAAAAGTTCAGGTAGAACTAATGCTCAAAGGCCGCGCCAAATACCAGAAAACATTTTCCGATTTGGGGAAGCAAAAAGTTGAAGATTTTTTGAAATTACTAAGTATGCCCGTAAAAATTATTTCCGAATTAAAAAAACAGCCGAGGGGATGGAATGTAACGATAGTTAAACAATAAACATGACCAAGCTAAAAACAAACAAATCAATATTGAGCCGCTTGAAAATATCCGGCAAAGGTAAAATAACAAGGCGGGCCACGAACCAATCGCATTTCAATACAAAGGCCACCGGGAAACAGCGCCGTTCCAAGCATCAAAGCTCATCTATAGCAACACGGGACATTAAAGCAGTCAGGCAATTTTTGCCGTATAATAAATAAACTATGCCAAGAGTAAAAAGAGGAACAATTTCTGTAAAAAGAAGAGAGAAAACCTTAAAATACACTAAGGGTTTTAAATGGGGGCGCAAATCAAAAGTGCGCGCCGCCAAAGAGGCACTGCTTCACGCGTGGACACACGCCTATCGCGACCGCCGCGTTAAAAAAAGAACGGCGCGCGCCTTGTGGCAAATCCAGCTTAATGCCGCCGTCAGACAATACGGCTTGACTTACAGTAAATTCACCAATGGTTTAAAAAAAGCAAAAATAGAATTGGACAGAAAAGTTCTCTCGCAAATCGCCCGCGAACATCCCGAAGTTTTCAAAACAATTGTAGATAAAGTAAAATAGATTTTAAAAACAATCCCGCAGCTACTCATGATGATGGTGATTGTCCATTTCAATCACGGTGCTGTATAGCGAAATTTGAATTATTACTCCCAGAAGAGATAGGACGCCGACGATTAAAAACAAACTGTGAAAACCAAAATTTTGAGCCAATATGCCCCCTATAGTAGCCGCTCCAGCCGCGGCTATTCCAACGCTCACATTTTCAAGCGACCATTCTGTCCCTTCTTTGTTTTTGTCTATGTGACGGGTAAAAATGGCATACCAGCCCGGGTTTGCCAGCGCTCCACCAATTCCCAAAATAACTTGGGCCAAATAAAGATGCATAGGTATGCTCACGAATAAATAAATAAATGGCACAATGCTTACTAGTGTTGAGCCGGCTATCATAAACCTAAAATCATCCTTTTCTCCTTTATGGTTGTCTATATATCTTGCCACTGGCATTTGTAAAAGGGCTCTTGTTAGCAGATTTATAGTGGCCGCAAAACCGGCGGTAGCTACGGTAGCGCCGACAATTTGATTAGTAACAAAAATGGCAAAAATAGGACCAATCAGCCCGAAAGCGGAAAAAAACATAATATCGCCCAGAACCAAAACCCTAATTATTTTATTAACAAATTTTATAAACATTATTAATTATATTCTATCATATAATGCCCCTACGAGGAATTGAACCTCGATCTTAGCCTTCGGAGGGCTACGCTTTATCCGTTAAGCTATAGGGACAAAAGAAAACCAAACCTCCAAGGCGGCCCCAAAAAGCATTATAGCTCCGGCCGCATAATACAAGATATTTTTTGATTTTTTGATTTTTTTATAAATGAGCAAAATAACAAAGGCTTGAAAACCGAAAAATAGCGCGCCGACAATACTAACAACTGGAATAATATCTCTGGCGCCAAAAATAAATAAGGAAAGTGGGATTAGTCCTGTTATAAGCCAGGCAAAATTTTTACTTAATTTTAGATCGTACCAAAGAGTTTCTCTAAAATAAACTCCATAGCTTAGCGCCGCTCCGGCCACCGCCAGTAAACCCAGAAGCGCCCCGGCATACATAATAAAATTGGGATTCAAGGCTTGAGAAAATCCGACTATGGCGTCTGGAGATGTTAATTTCCCGGAAACGCCCAAAATGATAAAAACAAACAGAAGATAAACAATGGCGGGAATTAGAGTGCCGTATTTTATGGCTTTTTTTAAATTATGTTTATTGCCGCCCAATAAATCCTCCATTTTAGGAATAACGGAATATCCGGTCATTGCAAAAAGAATCACCCCATAAGGCACCAAAGAATTTTTTATATCAAATCCGCGAAAATTATTGAAATTAACACTTCCAAAATTAAAAACCGCAATCAAAACAATAATAAAAATAACCAAAGAACTTACGTAAAATTCCATTCTCCCAAAATTTCTCGGCCGCACTAAAATTGCCACAAACCAAAGCGCGAAAAATATCATTGAACTCCAAAAAATATCCAATCCCGCTATAAGTGAAAGAAAGCCTCCCCCCAAAATAATATAAATCAACAGAGTCCCGGCGCCGCCGAACAAAACAGACGCCATAACCAAATTACCCCACAAATTGCCAAGATAGCTAGCGGTTAGTCCGGCCAAGCGTTTTTTATCTTCTGTCTGCAAAGTTATTTCACCAAGCATTTGTTGAATCAGTAAAACAACGCCAACAAGAACTGTAAATTCTATAAATCCGATTATAAAACCTGCCTTGGCAAACGCATACGGCAAACTAAAAATGCCGGCGCCAATAGTGGTGCCGACAAGAGAAAATGTTGCCAGCCAAAAATTTTTATCAAACTTATTCCCGCAAATCTTCAACATCTTTATTATAGTTGGTCTTGATGTTTTTTAATTTTTCTTCTATTAAAACAACTTTTTCTTTTTTAATCACTTTCAATAATTTCTCCAAGAGATTTTTTGGGTCCGAATCGTAAACAATTTTCCCTGGACCACGATGTGATTTTTTAACGATTTCGCGAATCATATCAGCAGTGCCGCCTGTTCCTTCCAAAACGCCGATGGGTTTATCGTCTTCAAACGCAATAGTAAATTCATTAAGGGTTCCCATTCTGCCGCAAATAATAATAACGGCATCAGATGAACGAGTTAAAAGCAGGTTGCGGCCGGAATAATCAAACCCCGTATAAATGATCAAATCAAAATAATCAGTAGGTAAACGATACGATCTAACATGCGCTTTTTCTGTTGCCGCCGGAGACAAGCCAATTGAGATCCCTCCTTCTTCTTTGGCGCCGCGCGCGGCCCAGTGTGGTATTCCAATCGTAGCGCCGGTTACAACAACTCCGTTTTGACGGACAATTTCTTTTCCCATTTCCAAAGCCATACCCAAAGCGTTAGCATCACAGTGGTCGGTTTCAGCCGCTCCGGAAACAGCAATTTTATATTTCATAATATTTGATTTTTTTACCATGGGGAAATCGTTAAAAGTAATAATTCATCTTACCTAAAAAATATCAATAATGCAACTAAATCGTAAAATTAATGCACTACAAAGCCAAAATAGCGCGATTTATCGATTGGTTAAAATATAGTAATAATAAAAATTTTCATAATTCTGTTTGTCCGACTAAATGGGTATTGACACGATCTTCAATTCTTGTAACATAACGGGGCGCTGTGGATAACTAGACTTATAGTACCTTACTTAAAACTTCTTCACGTTCGGTATTTTCCATTTTTCTTATAGGTAAAATTACATACGGCGCGTCAGATGATGTTAAAACCGGTACGGCGTCGATATTGGGCGACGGGCTAGCGTATCGTGTCAGTTCTTCTAAAATTATTTCTTTCAAACTGTTGTCGGTATCGTATTTTTGAATTTTTTCTTTTGCAGTTTTTTTAGAAGACAACGCGCTTGTCAAAAACTTGTTTGATAGTTTATTTTTTAGCGTCGGATGATTCAGGGCGGCAAAATTTTTAACATAACCAACCATCCACTCGCCAGTGGTGACGTAATAACTGCCCAACTTAATCCCATTGAGCTTACCCTGCCTTATCATCAATCCTAAATGGTCTCTGGTATAACCGTATAATTCGGCGGCAGTTTTTAAAGATATGTATTTATTAGAATCTAAATCGTTCATTGTTTTCTTTTATTATAACAGATTGAAAGTTAAAAATCAGCTTCAAATTGTCGCTTGACCAAGAGATAAGAGCCAAGAGACTTTATGGTCAAATTGGGAAATGCTCTCAAAACCGTTACTGATACTGTCGCGCCATTAGATAATGAAAATTCCATATTTTCCAGGATTCCCTCTTTTCTAATTTGATAAAGTTTATACTCAATTCCTGAATCAGCGGCATAAATAGCGGTTATTGAATCGCCAATGTCGCTCGCCAGTTTTAATTGAACCGACACGACACTGGCGATTAAAGTGGCTACCAACATAACAATGGAAATAATCATCATCGTTATAAGAACAGCTATTCCTTTTTCTTTATTAATTATCTTAGCGGGATTTTTCATATTTTTAGCTTTGCAAAAATCTTTCACTGATGGTCGTTTGAATTCTTAAGTTGGCGCTTTGATTACTAACTTGGCTGGTGGCGCCTATTGTAATGGTAATTCTAGGTTGTAGTCCGTCGTCGGCCGCTTGGCCCGTCAAATAAAAATTCAAATAATCAATTGTTGCCTCCGAACCAGTTATCGGCAAATAGCTGGCTCCTCCATCAAACGACTTTTCAATAATATTATTATTGAGGCGATAAACTATCAATTCACTCTTGGCATTCATAAAAGAAAGCGAGCCGATACCGCCGCTGAAATCTTTACCCGTCCTTATTTCTCTTGCCATCAATTCAATAGCAAATCTAGCATTATCTTCAACATTTTTTAGAGCGATAATACGACGCTGACTTGTTAATGCTAAACCAAAAACTCCAAAGGCCATACTGACTACTAAACCGAAAATGCCAATAGCAACTACTACTTCTATCAAAGTTAGCCCGGATTCTTTATTATTTTTTTTCCGCATAAACATTTTTATTTCCAGTTAAATAAACGGTCTTCCGCCGCACTGCTGTAGGTAACTCCCCTTCTTTTCCAAGTGACCATTGAAACAACCTTAATTTCATTGGCTGATATATTGGTAATAGAAATTTTTCTGACATAAGGGGTAATTGTGCCCGAAATATAGTTATATGGTCCATTAAACTCCAATAAAAGAGGAAAACCGTTATAGGAAGAGAGTGCCATTAAATTATAAGCAACTTGATAATCGCCATCTGCCAAGCCGCTGTTCCAACCCCGGTTCTGCAGCCAGTTATTGTCCCTGATATTTCTTACCACTTCAATGCCTTCGGCCGTTAAATTAGCCGCCACAAGACGATCGTAGATATTAGAAACATAAAAAAGCGATGTGGTTATTAAAGACAAAGCGGCAACAAGCCCCACAACAATAAGACCAACGGCCACGATGGTCTCAAGCAGAGTAAGCCCCCTATTATTTTTATCTAGTTTTCTCAGTTTCATTACGGTGAGGAGATAAATCCGGCTTTATTAATATTAATCGTTTTAGTTGTTCCACTTTTATTGACCAGAACGATAGTGGCTGTCGTCTGGTTGGGGACAAAAACGACCGACGGCTCCGGGGGAGAAAAAATAACATCTGAAAGCCCGTCACTTAAGCTTGAGAATGTGATTTGCAGGTCAATATTAATATTTTCTAAATCTTCAGAGCCATCAACAGCTCTCGCAAAATCCCTATCCGAACAATTCGCATTAATAGCCTTATCCGCAAAAATTATATAATTCGTTGAACCGGCTCCGCTAAAATGTATCCCCCAGCCGCAAGGAACGCCTGATGTTTTAAAAGTTTTTGAAGAAAGCGCGAAATTTTCCACCCGGCGCAAATTTAAAGATAAGTTTTGCGCCGAACGCAACAATGCTAAATTTCTTTGCTGCGAGCCAACATTAAAAACAACAATCCCGGTAATCGTGCCGATGATGGACAAAACGACCAACATTTCCACAACGGTAAAACCTTTATTCATATTTAACCAAAATTTTGTCGTTTGATTTTAAGACAATCCCACCAATTAAGCTATCCATTTTTTTATCATTCAAATACCACTGCCACATTTTGTCTTTATCGCCCGTAAAATTATTTATGGCGGAAAGATTGTTTTTTTCGTCAATTTTATACGAAAAATTGCCAATCTTGGACGCCTGATTTAAGGCGTCAACAGGTGTTTCATTTTCAACTATTTCGCCCTCAAAAGCTCTTTTATTGCCATCGCCAAAATCAATCATCAACTCTGCCTTGCCAATGATATTTTGTTTTTCTTCACCAGAATACAAAAGGGCAAGGCCGCCGACTAAAGCTGCTAACAAAAGCGCCGCGATTATTAAAATTATTTCTCTTTTTTTATCCATAATTATAAATTAAAAAAGCTATTGTAGCCCCAATTACCACAAACGGACCAAAGGCGATTTGGCTTTTGAGTGTTTTTTTGCCAAACACTATTAGTATTATACCAGATATGGCGCCGATAACAAAGGCTGTGATAAACGCCATTGAGGCTGCCGCAGGACTAAAAAAAAGTCCTATTAAAATCGCCAGTTTTGCATCGCCCAATCCCATTGCTTTGCCATTGGAAAAAAAATAAATCGAGAAAAAGAACAAAAAGGCGGCAGTAGCAACAAGAAGCGATGAAACATTGAAATTATAAATCAATGCGACTGCGATTGCCGGATAAATTATTTTGTCGGGAATGATTTTCCATTTGAAGTCATAAACGGCAATAACGAGAAGGGCGGAAAAAATAAAAATATAGTAAACAAAATTCCAAAATTCAAACCCTAAGCTCCAAACAAAAACCCAAATAAATCCGCTTAAAATTTCAACAATGGGATATTGCCAATAAATTGTTTTATTACAGTAACGACAGCGGCCGCGAAGAAAAATGAAACTCAACAGTGGAATTAAATCGAACCATTTTAATCTTGCTTTGCATTCCGGACAGAAAGAACGACCAAAGATAATACCTCTGGCCGTTCCACCCCGCCTTGGCGGGGTCTTTAGGCGATAGATTATAACATTCAAAAAACTTCCGAAAACAAGCCCGAAAACAAAACTACTGAGCAACATCATAACAATACCTGACAGCAACACCCCCGCAGCCGGCTGAATCAACACCGCTAAATCCACTTGTGTACGCGCTGACAAACGGGCACCCACTGCCGGTGGTAGAATTGCAATCGCGGTCCTGATTCAAAAGCATGCTGCCGGCGTCTTCCAAACTGGCGCCAAAATGATACGACTGAGGCCCCAAAGAGCCGGCTGGAATAAAAGTGGCATACCAATAACAGTGGTCAGAATTGGCAGTGCAAGTTGTGCCTGCTGGCGCTAAAGGATCAAGCGGCCAAATTGAAATTTGCGTGCCGCTTACCAAGTCGCCAATTGTAGTAGGATATTTGCCATTTTTACCGTAATAATCCTCTGAAGCGGTTTGTATATTTCTGATATCGGCGACTCTTTTTGTGTCTCTGGCTCTTTTTCTGGCGCTAGTTAAGTTGATAACCAGTATGGAAGCCAAAAGACCTATAATGCCGATAACCACCAGAAGTTCCAGCAAAGTGAAACCCCCTTGCTTATTGTTTTTTATTTTAAACATA
>JAHJZO010000034.1 GCA_018826255.1 Patescibacteria group bacterium
GCATAATAATGCTAATTTAGAAATTAAATGCTAATGCCGCTAATTGCTAATAATCTATTTTATCTGAATTCAAAATTCTTTTAGGAGTAAGGTTAAGTTGTTGAAAATTAACTAAAATTCCAAGTTTTTTATTAAGTGCCCTTAAATATCTTTGAAGTTGATAAAAATCAACTCGCCCAACCCTTCTTTTAACCTTAAATTCTAAAACTATCTTGTCGTCAACAATAAAATCAGCTTTATTCCTTCCTTTTGCTTCCGAGGGAAATGAAGGTGGAATGACCAATTCTCTTTCATAAAGAATGCCATTACTTTTTAACAATTCTTCCAATTTGTCGCCATATTGTTTTTCATTACAGTTCCTACCCAATTCATTATGAACTGTATATAATAAACCAACAATTTTAAATGATAACTCTTTATATATTAAATCTTGATAGTTTTTCATATATTAGCAATTAGCATCATTCGCAATATGAATTTTATTAGCGTTATTACTTTCTTTCAAATAAATAATAAACATTAACACCAACGGGTAAAAATTTTTGAAACGGTTTCCAAAACCAATCCTCCAATTTCCAAATCGGTTTTGTTAAAAATTGAAGTTTTTTGGGGAACCAAAATACAGTGCCAAAACTGTCAGAATCAACCAGAGTAAAATTGTTTCTGAATAATTTTTTAATAAAACTTGGTCTTATGGCAACCCTCCTCCATTTAACCAAACTTCTCATCCAATTCAGGCCGTTATAAATATTGGGAAAAACAACAATTACTTTACTGCCGCTTTGAGTTATATTTTTAATTTTTTCATATAATTTTCCGAGGTCAGCGTATTCCCAAATGCCTATTGTTATAACCAAATCGGCAAGAATGGGAGACACAAAATTTTCAATTGAGGAATTGATAATTTCCGCTTGTTTAAAATTTTCCATTTTTTTTCTGCAAACTCCCAACATCTCTTCGGAAACATCAACGGCATAAATTTTTTTGGCTTCTCTCGCGGCTTGGGCATACTCGCAGGTACCGCATCCCAAATCAATAACAATCTTATCACTGCTCAAACCGGCAACTATATTTTTCAAAAATGGCTGCCATAATTCCAAAACATATTTTTCTAAAACAGAAGATTCGCCTCTTTTATCGTATGCTTCGGCATTTGTGTATTCTAAATTTTTATTTTGATAATTCATTTTGACATTCTAAATTTAGTCCAAAATACCGGCCACCAAACCATTTTGAACGCCTGATTAATTAAAAAAGTTAGTATTTTTTTAAAAGCATTCGCGCGCGAATGCCAATTTGCCAATTCAGCAAAATCGCCTATTTTGTTTGAATTTTTTTCAATGAATTTTTCCAAATCTTCAAAATCTTTTTCAGTCATTGTATTGGGATGAAGCGCTACGGTTATCATCCCAAATAGCCCCTTTCTTGGCCGCCATAAAATTTGCGGAAGCCAAATTATCCCCCATTTTTTGAACGGATATAGGGCAACCCCATCGCTTATATAGTTAAATTTGTTTATTTTTAAAGCTTCAATTGTATTTTTATCAAAAGAATGCCGCGGCGCGATAAAAATTTCCGGATTATTTATGTTTTTTTCAAGCATTTCTTTACCAAAAGCGACCATTGATTTTTGAGATTCAAAATCCAAACCGCCAAATTCTCCATTATTGTGTATTTTTAAAACTCCGCCATCTCCTTTGGCCAAATGCTGATAACCGTGTTGACCGGCAACCCAGCCGTCGGATGAAAGCTTTTTTACAACATCCCAGAAATTATAATTAAATTCAAAATCAAGTAACTTGGAATCTTTCAAATCGGGAATAATCGCGAAAAGGGGCTTAACTCCATAACGTTTGAAAATATCCCTGACGCGGAAAAAATTACCCCAATCCATATTCGGCGCTATATCGTCTAATCTAAAAAAATATTTCATTTATTTCAGTAAACTTTTATAGAGCGCCACCCATTTTGGGAAAACAACTTCCCAACTGAATTTTTTTTCTATCTTTTTTCTCGCCGCTTCGCCAATATTTTTCCTTAACTCAAAGTCATTCATTAATTTCAACAGTATATTTTGGTAATTTTGCCGCTCCGAAACAATGAATCCATCCTTACCCGAGCTGATGATTTCGCTAACCGCGCCGACTTTATTGGTGACAACCGGAAGGCCAACGGCCATCGCTTCCAGAATCGCGATCGGCGCATTATCTTCATAAGAGAAATAAGCGAAGATATCCGAATCGGAAAAATATTTTTGCGGCAAATCAAAACCAAACCACTGTACGCTAAGATTTTGAGGTTTATTCAAGGTATTCAACGATTTTTTTACCTCTTCCATAAGCGGTCCGGAGCCGAGAATACGCCAGTTGATCTTTCTGTCAAAATCTTCCGCCAAGTTAAAAATGATCTGCGCCAGTTCAATCAGCCCTTTGGTTTTACCCGGAAACCAAAACTTGGTTATGGTTAAAATATTAAAAAAATCTCTTTGTGATAGGTTTGTTTTTTGAAACTTTGATAAATCAATGCCGTTACATATAACTGTGGCCTTTTTGAATCCTAAATATTTCTTCAAAAATTCCGACGGGACAGTAGCGGCGGAAGCTTTAAAATAACCCAATTTATAAAAAATCTTCCAAAACCAGCCGAAGAACCTTCCGTGAACAGTTAAAATTAACGGCCTTGCCAAAACCGTCCATGCCAAAGGATTCGTTGTATGAATAAGTTTGACACCCAATCTAAATGGGCTTAAAAGTTTATCTTTGATTTCAAAAATATGTTCCGCTTTAAATTCGGAACTTTTGTTCAATTCATTGACCAAATCCGCGCCCCACTGCCACGGCCCGCCCCTTTTGCGCGAAGTAATAACCAAGATTATTTTTTTTTGCGGTTCCTTCATTTATGATGTAATATATAACAAATATAAAAAAACGTCAACTTAACTTTTTGGCTCTATCAAGCCAAATTTAGACAAAAAATGGCCCAAAAAATATTATTTATCATTACTAAATCCGAAATGGGCGGCGCCCAACGGTTTTTGTACGAATTTGTGGTCCGGCTAAGCCCCTTAAAATATAACCTTTTAGTGGTGGCCGGCGGTAACGGTGAATTACTGGAAAAACTTGAGAAAAAGAACATCAAAACTTCTTTAATAAAAAACTTCTCAAATATTCCGGGTTTTAAAAATATCTTGGCCTTTTTTGAAATCTTGTTTCTAATCAAGAATTTCAAACCTGGAATTCTATACCTTTTGAGTTCCGAAGCGGGATTTTCCGGAGCTCTTGCCGGCGGCTTATACCGCCTGTTATCAAGAAAAAAAATAAAAATCATTTACCGAATCGGCGGCTGGGCCTTTAAGGAACCGCGAAATATCGCGATTAAAAAATTATATTTGCTGGCTGAAAAAATATCAGCCCCATTTAAAGATATTATTATTACTAATTCCGAATTTGACAGGCAACTGGCGATAAAAAATAAAATCGTCAAGCCAGAAAAAATCACAACCATTTATAATGGCCTTGATGTTGAAAGTTTAAAATTCTTGCCAAAAGAAGAATCAAAAAAGCGTCTTGGACTAAAAAACAATATCGTGATTGGGACAATTGCCAATTTATATAAAAACAAAGGGCTGGAATATCTGATTTACGCTGCCGCGAAAATTAAAAACCCAGAATTAAAATTCGTAATTATCGGCGACGGGCCGGAAAAAGAAAACCTCAAGCGATTAATCGGAGAAATGCGCCTGGAAAATAGCGTATTTTTAACCGGCTATATTGACGATGCCTATAGATATTTGAAGGCCTTTGATATTTTTGCGTTGCCGTCTGTCAAAGAAGGCCAGCCATGGACAATTCTGGAAGCGATGGCCGCGGAAATACCGATAGTGGCAACTAATATTGCCGGCATTCCGGAAATGCTTGAAAACGAAAAATCCGGTTTTTTGGTTGAACCGGCCGACCCGCAAGCATTAGCTTTGTCCATAGAAAAAATGTTAACCCATACAAGCTTGGCCAAAGAATGCGCGAAAAACGCTTTGGTAATTGTAAGGGAAAAATTCAACCTAGTGGATATGATAAGAAAAAACGAAGAATTGTTTTAAAGCCCTAAATTTTTTATAAATATTTTTTCAGAATCGTTTCTTGGCTGATATCCCAAATCAAGGGCTTTTTTTATTTCAATAATGCCGGCCGCGCTTTGATTATTGGCAACCAAAGATAATCCCAGATACCAATAACTCACTCCAACTGTCACATCAGCCGCTACCGCCTGCTTGGCCCATTCAACGGCAATATTGGGCCTATTTTGCAGCAGGGCGGTTCTCGCTAAGTAAAAGAGTGTTTCCTGTCTGTTTGGGCTTAATTCCAGCGATTTTTCGCCAAATTGCTGGGCTCTAGCCAGAATTTCAGGATCGCGGCCTATAGTGCCAAAAACATTATAAATTCTCGCCATGTCAGTGTAACCGCTGGCAATTTTGGGATGGGTTGAGACCGCTTTTTCGGCTTCGTCAAGAGCGAAGTTAATAATATTTTCCAAATCGCCAATCCCCACCCTTTTTTCAACAGCCCCCGCAACCGAAGCGATTAAATCAAACTGATATTCGGATTTATAAGGCGATTTGTAACTTAAAGATTTTTCAAATAACGCGATTCCCGATTCCGGATTTTTAGGAAATGTTCTAAGCGCGTCAGCATCGGCCAAATTGGCTCGCCAAATTGAACAGTTTACATATAATAACGCTAATAAAACCAAGATAATTGCGAATGATGCTAATCGCGAATAAATAGTATTAGCAATTCGCGGCATTCGCATATTTTCTCCCACATTAGCGTTATTGTGCGAGGCAAGAAAACCGAGCATTAAATATAAACCGAACCAAGAGCCGAAGCTGTCAAAAGAAAAGAATATCGCGCCAAAATAAGCGATAAAAGTCGCCGCTAAAATCAAAGATAAAAATTTTTCGCCTTTTCTAAAAATTTTGAATAAATAAATCGCGACAAAAAACCAAATTAAAATATAAGACAAACTGCCGATTATTCCGGTTTCTGTTAAAATTTCTATAAACGCATTATGGGGCTTATCTTGCCAGGTCTCGGCAAAACTTCCGCCACCGTACATCAAAAGCCGAGGATTATAATTCGCGTTAAACAAGTAGCTAAAATTTTCCGGGCCAGCGCCAAGAATTGGCGCGGTAGAAAAACCTTTTATCGCGGACTGCCATGTGAGAATTCTGGTTTGGGCCGTAATTGCGCCTAAAGAAATATCGCTGAAACGCTTTAAGTA
>JAHJZO010000004.1 GCA_018826255.1 Patescibacteria group bacterium
AATTTTTCTTTCACATTTTTACAATTTGAATTGAAAAATGGACTATTGATAGCGCCATTTCGCAGGGGATTGTTCCAATGGGATATTTTTATATTCACGAGCACGGATATATTTCACCCTATTTGGCATTTGGAATAATTATTTTCGGAGCGATTGGTGGATTTTTAATTGGCCGAAAAAAGAGAATATATTAAAAACGGGAGGTTCATGAGCCAAAGGATATGAATATTAAAAAAATAATTGTCGGCGAACTTGAAACTAACTGTTATTTGGCAGGGTCCGCTGGCGAGTTAATAATTATTGACCCGGGCGATGAAGCAGAAAAAATTGCGACGGAAATCGTCCGTTTTGGGGCGACGCCCCGAAGCATTATTTTAACCCATCACCACTTTGACCATATTGGCGCGGCCTGGGACATCGCCGAGCGGTTAAAAGTTCCAATTTTAATACATGAAAAAGAAAAAAAGTATATTGATTTTCCGGAGGTTAATTATCTAAAAGAGGGCGACGAAATAAAAGTTGGCGATGAGGTTTTGCAAGTCATCAATATGCCGGGTCATACGCTCGGCGGCCTTTGTTTATTAGGTGAAAAAATAATTTTTACCGGTGACACGTTATTTAAGGATGGCTATGGCCGGACTGATCTTCCCGAAGGTTCGTCGGATGATATGAATAAATCTTTGGAAAGGTTAAAAAAATTAATTAAACCGGGAACTATAGTTTTCCCGGGACATGGCGAATCGTTAAAAAATTAACTCAACTCCATGAGCTCAGTAGATGTCTACGTAGGGGGAGCAGTAAATTTATGCGAAAATTAAATCGGATAGAGTTTGAGAAAATTGTAGAAGAAGGAATAAAAGCAATTCCGGAAAAATTTTTGCTCAAACTTAATAACGTGACAATCGTTATTGAAGCTGAACCAACGCCAACCCAAAAAAAGAAACTGAACATTCATCCGGACTGGGCGCTTTTCGGCCTGTACGAAGGCATACCCCAGACGCATCGGGGAATAAACTATAGCGCGACGCTTCCTGATAAGATCACTATCTTTCAGAGGCCGATTGAAGAGGCAGCTCGCGATGGGGAAGATATTAAAGAGATAGTAAAAAATACCGTCTGGCACGAAATTGCCCATCATTTCGGAATGGGCGAAGACCGAGTGCACCGGGCCGAAGTCAGAAGGCGGAAATAAAAATTGTTGAAAAAAAAATAAAACTATGTTAGGATAAAAAACCTTAATAGCTTTTTAACAAATAAAAATTAGAAGGAGGAAGAAAAATGAGTGGGTTTGAAGAGATTTTTAAACGTTATGAAGGAAACCCAATTCTAACTTCAGAAAATTGGCCCTATAAAGTAGCATCAGTTTTTAATCCGGGAGCAATAAAATTCAATGATGAATTTTTGCTTCTGGTGCGAGTTGAAGATGGGCAAGGGTATTCCCATTTGACAATTGCTAAAAGTAAAGATGGAAAAAGAAATTGGCAGATAGATTCCAAGCCGACATTAGCGGCAGAACCAGAACTTGGTGAAGATAAAATCGGATTAGAGGATCCGAGGATTGTTTGGTTAGAAGAACGGCAAGAATATATAATTACTTGTGTTTCTTTCTTTAAAGGGGTAACCGGAGAACCTCCTGGCATTTCTCTGATAGCAACCAAAGATTTTTCTAATTTCGAACGTTTGGGGCGCCAGCTGATACCTCCAAATAAAGACGCTTCTTTGTTTCCCAAAACTATTAAAGGATACTATGTCCTTATCAACAGACCCATTGTTGAAGGAAGGGCTGATATTTGGGTTTCTTTCTCCAAAGACCTAAATTTTTGGGGGAAAAACAGAGCTTTAATTCTTGCCGGACATAAAACTTGGGATAGTAGTAGAATAGGATTAGGGCCTCCGCCAATTGAAACCCCAGAGGGATGGTTAATCATTTACCATGGGGTAAGAAATACAGCCTCCGGAGCTATTTATCGAGTTGGGTTAGCTTTGTTAGATTTAGAAAGTCTTGAAGTGATTCGCCGGAGTCGAGATTGGATCCTTGGTCCGAAAGAAAATTATGAAAGGGTCGGTGACGTAGACGATGTTATTTTTCCTTGCGGCGCTATTGTTGATAAAAAAACAAATGAGCTTTTCATCTATTACGGAGCTGCAGATTTAGTGGTAGCATTAGCCACTGCTAATTTAGACGATGTTCTGACTTATTTAAAAAAATGTACAGAATATTAATTAAAAAAAGCCTCGCTTTGATGGGGCTTTTATTTTTATTGCCAAAAAATCGAAAAAGAAACAAAATATAATCAAAATTAAAAAATAAATTTAGTGAAGAGGATCTAGAAAAATTAGTAAAGATATTGAATAAAATATTAAGCGAGTAAAAATGTCTCAAGATAAATACACAGCAATATGGGTGTCGCACTCTTCCATAGGGGACTTTTTAAAGTGCCCGCGGGCTTATTATTTGCGCAATGTGTATAAAGACCCCAAAACAGGGCGAAAAATAAATATTGTAAATCCGGCGCTTTCACTTGGCCAAGCGGTTCACACAACTCTTGAATCACTGAAAAGCATCCCTTTCAATGAAAGAACTGATCGTGATCTTTTGGTGGATTTTGAACAAGCTTGGAGCGATGTCTCGGGAAAAAAAGGGGGGTTTAAAAATGATGTAGAGGAGTCCGAAGTCAAAATTCGCGGCAAAGCGATGATAGAACGAGTTATAAAAAATCCGGGACCGATTGCTCAAAAAATAATACGCCTTCCGGAAAGCCATAACGGCATGCCACCGAATTTTTTTCTTTCTGACGAAGAAAATATAATTTTATGCGGATTAATTGACTGGTTGGAATACGTTGAACAAGATGACAGTATTCATATTCTTGATTTTAAGACAGGTAAACATGATGAAGGCGAAGATTCTCTTCAGCTTCCAATTTATCTTTTACTTTTGAATGCTTTGCAAAGCCGTAAAGTTTCTGGCGCGTCATATTGGTATCTTGATAGAGACGACGAACCTGTTAATATGACATTGCCCAATATTGATGAAGCAAGAAAAAAAGTGTTTGCAGTTGCTTTGCAAGTTAAAGAGGCTCGAGAGAAAAAGGCATTTAATTGCCCTCGCGGTGATAGAGGCTGTTTCTCTTGTAGACCTTTTGAAGCCATTTTGAAAGGAGAGGCGGAATATCTTGGCGTTGGAGATCGTGGACAGGATATGTACTTTTTGTAATAAAATAAATTTTATAATTAACTCAACCCCATGAGCTCAGTAGATATCTACGCAGGGGGAGCTATTGATTTTTTCTTGTTTTGTGATAAGGTGGCTAAAAGTTCTTAATAAGGGGGGATATAAAATGAAACATATTAAGGGGTTTCGTGATATTAAGACCCACGGCACGCTTGCCGGGGAAGGGCGGTTGGTAAGTGTCGCCAGAGATTGGCATCGAATTAAAAGAAGCGGATTCTCGGAAAATGAATCGTGGGATGGAAGCGTTGAACGCATGGTATTTAAGAAAAGCGCCAAGACGCGGAGGCTCTCTCGAGATTTATTCCAAACTTTCGCATTAGAGAAAATGATTCGGGAAACACAGATTAAAAAAATTTGGGAATCTATTACCGAAATGGAAATATTCGCGAACGAAGAAATATCTGGCGCCATTGCTGAGCTTCAGCGGCTTAAGACGAAACTTTCTCAATGGGAGAGTATATGAGGGCTGATGATTGCCCTCTTTTTTTATTTTGCTATAGTATGCTATATTTTTCTTATTGTGTTCAAACGCGGAGACGACCTTAGTTGTTGTGACATCCAAGTTGAGAGAGTTTTAACCGCCAATCGGGCGGTTTTTGTTTACACCAAGCTCGTCAAATTTTATAAGCTCAATAGATATCTACGCAGGGGTGGCGGGGGATTTACAAAAAACGGATTGATTTCCCAAACCATCCGTTCCTACCAACACTCTTACATTCTCGAGAATGTAAGAGTGTTGGTATTGATTTAGGGAGAAGAGTGTGCTATACTACTTAATAGTACATTTCAATGGGCGAGGACAAAACAAGAAAGGAGTATGATGATGGAAAGAGGTAGCGATGTAGTGGACAGAAAAGAGTCGATTGTGCAAGACGGATCGTTTATAGTCGCCAAGGATACGACCGAATATCACAGAGATGGGTCATCGGACACTATCCACCAGGATGCGCATTTGTCTTTTGGGGGTGTGCGCGCCGGCGCGATCACCGGCGTAACTCACAACA
Source organism: Patescibacteria group bacterium (assembly GCA_018826255.1). Lineage (GTDB taxonomy): Bacteria > Patescibacteriota > Minisyncoccia > UBA10092 > UBA10092 > UBA10092. The sequence continues at coordinate 4,240 of JAHJZO010000004.1, forward strand.
GTCCTGACGGAAAATCAACGTATGAAAAGAAGTAGAAAAAAATAAACACGCCTCGCCTCGGAACAAAAGCCCTGGTCTTAACGACAGGGTTTTTTATTTTTGCAAAATCGCTTCAAAGGCGATTTTTTGATATGATAAACAGGGATCGGGGATTATAAACAATTAAAAATAAAATTTATGGTATCATAGATTTATGAAAGAAAAAGGTCGATTTTATCAAATTATAAAAACTTATTAAAATTTAACAATGACTACAATAGAAATAATGGCCCTTATTGTTGCTTCACTTGTCGGGATTAAACTGCTGGTGATTTTAATAAATCCAAAATCCTGGATGGTTGTAATTAGGACGGTTTACGCAAAGCCGAAAAAAAGCTTGGCTGGCAATAGTAATTTGGGTCGTCCTAGTAATCTGGGTGTTTTATGCGCTTCTTGTTTAAGAATTTTTTTAGAAAAATTTTCGGCTGGCGGAAATAAAAATTGTGGAAAAATAAATTTATGGATAGGAATAAAAAAATCTTTACTGCTGTAATGGGTGTCGTTATCGCTGTTCTGGCGCTCTGGTTTTTTCTTAGATTTGTTGTTGGCGGGCCTGAAGATGACTGGAGCAGTGAAAAACCTCAAGCCGAAAAATCGGTGGAATTGTATTATTACAATTCCGATTTAGATAAAGACGAATCCGGAAACATCGCTTGCAGCAAAAAAGGACTAGTGACAATAGAAAGAAAAATTCCAATAACCAAGACGCCGATTCAAGACACTGTCAAGCTTTTGCTTTCGGGCAAACTAACTGATGAAGAACGGGCTCAAGGAATCAGTACCGAATACCCTCTGCCAGGACTTTCGCTAAAAGGAGCTTTATTAAAAAATGGTATTTTAACGCTTGAGTTTGATGACCCAAATAATAAAACGGTTGGCGGCTCATGTAGAGTCGGCATTTTATGGTTTCAGATTGAGGCGACAGCAAAACAATTTCCCGAAGTCCGGCAGGTTCGTTTTCTGCCGGAGGAAATTTTCCAGCCTTAATTTAATAGATGTCGGACATCTATATTTTTCAAGGAGCGTGCGGTTAAGTGGTATAATAAAAAGCCCTTGACTTTTTGAGCCAAATTCTCTATCCTATAAACAGATTTAAGGGGCGAAAAAGACCTTTAACAACGAAAGAGAGATAAAAAGGGAGGTGAAATAAGATGAAAAGGTTTGTTTTGTGCGCGATCTTTTCGGTATTGATTATCGGTCTTTCGACACTGGTGGAAGCGCGAAATGATGGCAGACACGGTGGTGGTGGCGGTAGTCACAAAGTATATCGTAGCGGTGGCGGTAGTCACCAAGGATATCGTGGCGGTTACCGTGGATACTACGGTGGCCATCCAAGATATTATGGTGGCTATAGTTACTACTATACATATCCCTTTGGGTACGGAAGCGGTTATTATGCGCCCGGGTATTATTCATACCCTGCGCCAGTCCCGCAAGACGTTCCCCCGATACGTTGTCAGATTTTAGAGAACGGAGAATGGAAAGATATTCCCTGTAGATGAAAGGAGGTGTCATTATGAAAAAAAGTTGTTTGATAATTATTATTTTAGCCGTGGTGGCGCTTGCGCTGCCACAGACGGCGCAGGCAAGAGGTGGGCATGGAGGCGGTAGTTTTATCCCCGGTCTTTGTATAGGAGGGGTTTTAGGACTTCTCCTAAGTCCCACGGTCGCTGTTCCGCATGTCCCACTTCATTCGCTGAATCGGTGTTTCAAAGCAATCCCTGAACAATGGGAAACGCGCTGGGATTCGCATTCCAATACCTACATTCGGAGGCTTATCCCTCAACATTTTGTCCCGATTCCCTGTCCATAATCAGGGAAAAAATCCCCCGCAAGCTTGCGGGGGCATTTTATTTTAAATTTAAAATGGTATAATAAAATAGTTCGATAAACTCACTACAAGTAAATTAATGCTAAAAGAATTTAAACAATTTTTACTTAGAGGAAATGTCGTTGATCTGGCGGTTGGCGTCGTTATCGGCGCGGCTTTTGGGACAGTAGTTACCGCCCTTGTGTCAGATTTACTCACCCCGTTTATCGCGGCAATCGCTAGAGTGCCCGATTTTTCCGGTCTTGCGTTCACAATTAACGGAAGCCGGTTTATGATTGGCCATTTTATTAATGCTCTTATATCATTCGTTTTGGTAGCGGCGGCAATTTTCTTTTTTGTAGTCAAGCCGATGAATATGCTAGTTGCGCGTTCCCGCAAAGGAGCGCCGGCGGATCCTACCACCAAAAAATGCAATGAGTGTTTAAGCGAAATTCCTATAGACGCTAAACGCTGTTCGCATTGCTCGCAGGTTACGGATTAAAAATAGAAAGCCCTTGACTTTTTGCGTCAAAGTATCTATTCTATAAACAGATTTAGGAAGCGGAAAAGACCTTTAACAACGAAAGAGAGGTGATTGAGATGAAAATAAGCAAGAAATTGGCATGGTCTTTCATCGTTTTAATTTCAGTTCTGTTTATTGTTTGTTTAAGTTTAATTTTGGTTCAGCCCGTTGCGAAGGGGGCGAAGAAGGAATTGCCTGTCAATATAAGCATCATTCATGATAGTTATGCCGTTACGCAGACATACGATACTTTTTTCATGATGTTTAGCGAGGAACTTTTGCTATTTATGGAAGAAGACAGCAACAAAATCTTTGGGCGGCACAGAGTGTTTGTTTTGGAGTTTTACAGGATATTCTATCCGACTGACAGAATGATTTTTATATACTTGGATTTAAATGAAAGTTTGAAAGAACCCCTATTGGTCCATCGCGAGAGGGTAAGCAAATTAGTTGATGCTAAGTCGATAAGGGTCTTTGCCGCCGAAACCGTTGAAAATCTTATCCGGATTATCGGTGAAAATGAGCCGAAGAAGCGCAAAATGTAAAATATCCCCGGGAAAACTCCCGGGGTTTTATTGTTTATG
>JAHJZO010000035.1 GCA_018826255.1 Patescibacteria group bacterium
CAGTTCAGATTGAGGGCTGCAACTTGCCCTCATGAAGATGGAATCGCTAGTAATCGCGGATCAGCATGCCGCGGTGAATACGTTCTCGAGTCTTGTACTCACCGCCCGTCATACCAAGGGAGCTGGGAGTGCCTTAATTCTGACTTTATGTCGGACCACGGCAAGCTCAGTAACAAGGGTGAAGTCGTAACAAGGCATCCGTAGCGGAAGCTGCGGATGGATCATCTCCTTTCTAGGGAGTTTATCTTCTTAGAAGTGTCGATAATCGTGTTTTAGAATTCTAAACATGATTGGGTTATTGGTTTCTAAACCCCTAAATTGAAACTGGTTTTCCGCGGACCTAGAGGCGGAAAGATAGTGGCAGCTTTAAGAAATTAATTTTGGGCACCTCCGGGCATGTAGTTCAGTGGTAGAACGCGTTCCTGATAAGAACGAGGCCGAAGGTTCGATCCCTTCCATGCCCACTAAACTTTAACTTATCCACACCCGATTTGTTCGGGGTTTACATTTAAAACTAAATGAGCTAAACTGTGGATAAGTTTATTATTAACTTCCGCCGGAGGCGGATAAACAAAAATTATGGCAACAGAAGGATATTGCGTTAAGTGCAAAGCCAAGAGAATGATGAAAGGCGAGCACGAAACGTCTTTTAAGGGAAAGGGCAATGTAGAAAGAAAAGCGATGACCGGCACTTGCGAAAAGTGCGATACCAAAATGTTCAGGATTTTAGCAAGCAAGAAATAAGTATCAGTAAAACCGCCCCGCTTAGCGGGGCGGTTTTTGGGCCCGTAGTTAAGTGGTAGAACACCTCATTTGCAATGAGGAGACGGCAGTCCGATTCTGCCCGGGTCCATTGACAAACTTTTCTAATTCTTTATCATTTCTAATATAAACCTTGAGAGGAGGTGAAGACGATGAAAAGACAAATTCTCGTCACGGTTTGGCAAAACATAATAACTCCTCGCGAGGCCTTAGATGAACTCACGGATTATCTCATTAGAGACCAAGAAGAGCAGATTTTGGAGGTTTTAGAAGAGGTCAGAAAAAAATCTTTAACCGTCAATAAGGCCGAGGAGGAAATAAAATGGATATTAAATCACGAAACAGAGCTTTGCCAAACCAATTAATAACTTAGGACCTGCTGAAATCAAAAAAGAAAGTAAGCAGGCCTAATTTATTTCCACCACGTATGAAATACATTTTAAACTTAAAAAACATCAACAAAAGGGACGCGGCAATTGCCGGCGGTAAAGGCGCGTCTTTAGTTAAAATGACTAGAGCTGGTATTCCGGTGCCACCATTTTTTATTATTCCGGCCGGCGCTTTTGATAAAAAAGAAATTCTGGCGGAATTTAAAAAGCTTAAAGCAAAATATGTCGCCGTCCGTTCAAGCGCAACGGCGGAGGATTCTTCGTCGGCTTCGTGGGCGGGTCAATTGGAAACCTACTTAAACACGACGGAAAAAGATTTATTAAAAAATATAAAGAAATGCCGAGCTTCGCTTTATTCGCCGCGAGCTATTTCTTATAGAACTCAAAAAAGGTTGAACAAACAGAAAATTTCTGTCGCGGTTATAATTCAAAAAATGGTTCAACCAGAAACTTCAGGTATTTGTTTCACGGCCAATCCGGTGACAGGGGATAGAAACGAAATGATTATTGAAGCCGGCCGCGGCTTGGGCGAGGCGGTTGTCGGCGGCAAAATCATCCCCAAAACCTATGTTATCCACAAGAAAAATCTAAAATTCCCTCACAAATTTATAGGTTTCGGAAACCTATATTTTATTTGTTTGAAAATAGAGAAACTTTTCAAATATCCCCAGGACATAGAATGGGCCATTGTCAAAGGCAAGATTTATATTCTTCAATCAAGGCCAATTACGACTCTTGACTGATTGGCTGTTTTATGCTATCATATGCATATCTTTAACAACTAAAAATTCAACTAAAAATCTAAGAAAGGGGGAGGAAAATGACAAAATTTGTCATTTGTCATCATGCGGAAAGGGCGGATCGCGGTTTGGGCGTGGAGTCAGAAAGGTACTGGGGCCTGACGCAAACAGGCGTGGCTCAAGCTCGCGAGAAAACAAAAATACTGGTGAAAACAATTAGTGACGCGCCAGGCGGTTCTGTTATCGTTTTGGGCGGATGCTCAAAGGCAATCCGAACAAAATCGACCCTTATGGTTTTTACTGACGAATTGCGGCAAATATTTGCCGGTGAAAAAAATGTTCTTTTTTCCGAGCATTTCAATGCAACGTTGCCGCTAGATTCTCTAAAAAGGATTGCAAAGGAGAGCGACAACGGTAAGAACAAAATTGTCATTGATTTCCCCTTGCGCATTGAAGAGTTCATTGCTCCGTTGGGGCAGCGGGAATGTAAAGTGGCAAGGGAAATCATTGCCGGGCTATACGCGGCAAGAGGGTTTTTCAGGAGATTTTTTCCAAATAACCCGCTCGTTTTGGTGAATGTCGGGCACAGCCAGGAAATTGACGCGCTTATGGATTTTCTGCACAAAAAAAATGACAAGGTCTATCACAACTCCAGATTCAGTTTTTCTTTTATGTAACGTATCGGCCACCTATGGTGGCCGATTTATTTTTATAATGTATAATAAAATCAAAATGCCAAAGATTAATTTTAAAAGAAAAAAGAGCGGGGATGGAGCTTGGGGCGCCGGTTTGGATTATTTGTTTAAAGACAGTTGGAACGACTTGGATAAAATTGTTGAAGATAATTATTATGGCCGGCATAATCAAAAGCTTATAAATCCCCTATTTTTAAAAGTTTTTTTGGCGCTTGAAGAAGCTATTTTATTAATGAAAAACAGTAATTGGACCAAAAAAGCCCGATTTATTCAGAAATTCGGCTCTTCTGCTAAAACTTTGAATGAAAAAGTTATTTTTATAGACTCTGTAGTACAATTTTTAAGAGAAACGTCATGAAGCCAGAGATAAAGGGCATTATTGCCAGTAAAGTATTAAAAAATATTACCGGGATCGTAAGAATTATTTTTAGTGAAAAAGATTTTTCAAAGATTAAAAAGGGCGACATTTTAGTTACAGACGAAACCGATGCCAGCTTTTTACCGGCTATAATAAAGGCCAAGGCCGTTATTACGGATTTGGGCGGAATATTGTGCCATGCGGCCATTGTGGCGAGAGAGCTAAAAATCCCCTGCGTTGTCGGAACAAAAATCGCCACGCAAGTTCTGAAAAATGGCGATAAAATCAAAATTGATGTCAAAGGTAAAGTGCATAAACTGGCTTTTTGATTTTTCTAATTTTTGTTAGAATACAATCAAGCATTATTATTAATAATAAAAAATATGACAGTTAAAGTTATATTTGGCGCGTCAGTTCTTTTGGCGGGGTTATTTTTGGCTCTGCCGGAATCGATGGCCGCATTCGCCAATTACGGCTCTGCTCCGTACACCGTCAGCAGGCTTGTCGGTATTTTGGTGGTTATTTTCGAAGGGTGGTGGCTTATAAGAAAGCTGCAAGGCAAATAGTTATCCACAGCGCTTTTCATCGGAGAATGTTAAAATAATATTACGTGCTACTTTTTAGTACCATATTAAAAAAGGTCGGGTTTTAATTAAAAATATTTTATAATTAATAAAAAAACAAATGTTTGTTCAAACTTGGGCAGATGTAATCGCTTATTCGCTTCAAAATCTGTGGAGCGGGTTTGTGATCTTTCTGCCGAATTTTCTGGGCGCTTTGATAGTTCTTATAATAGGACTTGTTATCGCGGCCGGACTTGGGAAACTAGTTGAAAAGTTGGTTGACGCTTTAAAATTTGACAGATTATTGGCGCAGCTTGGCTTAAATAAAATTCTTGAAAGAGCCGATGTTAGTTTGCACTCGGGTTATTTTGTCGGGGCGTTGGTAAGGTGGTTTTTCGTAATCGTCACTTTATTGGCGGTCAGCGATATTTTGAAACTCGTGGCTTTCTCGGATTTCTTGACACAGGTTCTGCTTTATGTTCCGAACATAGTTATCGCGGTCCTGATAATGCTCGCCGGGGTGGTTATGGCGGCATTCGCGTCAAAATTGGTGCGCGCTTCGGTTTTAGCGTCGCGGCTTCACTCGGCTCATTTTCTGGGCGCTTTGACGAAATGGTCAATTCTGGTTTTTGCCTTTTTGGCCGCGCTTTCCCAGTTAGGAGTTGCCGGAGCGTTGGTTAACACCTTGATTATGGGTTTTGTGGCTATGTTGGCGATTGCCGGCGGTTTGGCTTTCGGCCTTGGCGGCAAAGATGTCGCAGCGGCTTGGCTTGAAAAAATCAGGGATGAAATCAGCCATCGGTAATTTTTCCGAATAGGTAATTTTTCCGAAAATTCTTTATCGCAAAAATACGGGTGTTCGACACCCGTATTTTTGTTATAGTTGACAGAATTCATAGGAAAAGAAAAATTCTTAGTTTTGGTCAGATTTTCCGAAGGCCCCAAAAAAGAATGGCATCGTTATGTTGTTGGCAGGGTTACCAGAATAGGTAAATTAGGAGGAATCACTTTGCAAGCCATCTTTAAGGAACTGTTTGATGGCTCATTAGTTCTTGGCCAGAATATTGATAGCGTACAGAAGGTAATTCTTAAAGAAATAGTTAGTTCTGTATAGGTGTAATTGATTTCGGCGGCCTGCTGGCCGCCGATTTATTTTGCGTAAAATTTGTTTATTCTGTTATAGGTTTCCGACATCTATAATTACACACGGGATTTTATTAAAATATGTGATATAATACCCTTATAAGTTTCTTATAGGTTTCCGAAACCTATAATTACATGCATAATTATGCGAAAAGATAAATTAGTTTCAAACAATATTTATCATGTGTATAATCGAGGCGTCGAAAAACGCTCTTTGTTCACCAATAATCGCGATTATGAACGCTTTGTTGACGATCTCGTCATTTTTAATGACACTAAGCCAGTTATTAATCCGAAGCAAAGAATAAGAGATATAAAAAACGGGGATCATGAAAGAAATTTGATAGTTGAGATTCTGACATTCTGTTTGATGCCGAATCATTATCACCTTTTATTGCGGCAAAGAAAAGATAATGGTATTTCTGAATTTATGAGGAAATTAGGCAGCGGCTATGCTAATTATTTTAATCTGAAGTACCAAAGGGTCGGCCCTCTGTTTCAGGGCAAGTTCAAATCAGTTTTGGTAAATGAGGAGTCGCAATTTTTATATATTCCTTTTTATATCCACTCGAACCCTTTAGATCTAAGTTTCCCGGAATGGCGCAATAAAAATATAAGCGAGACACAAAAAGCAATTAAATTTATAAATAACTACAAATGGTCTAGCCATTCTGATTACGCTGGCGAATCAAGCTTTTCTCTAGTTTTACAAAAAGATTTTTTGAAAAATATTTTTGGCAGAGCTTCGGCGTATCAGAAAACTTTTCGCGAATTTATTGATGATTTTAATTCTTCCGATACAGATAATAATTTTACATTAGAATAATTTATAGGTTTCGGAAACCTATAAATTTGTGAGGGGATTTGGAAATTTTGTTGTGGATAAGTGGGGGATTTTGGGAAATTTAAAATTGTGGGGTATAATAAAAAAATTATGGAAACAATAAGTTTTGATGAAAATAACAATTCGGCGCCGAAGGCGCCGATGAATGATGGTTCTAAAAGAAAAAAGAAACTTATTGCGGCCGGGGTTGTCCTGGCTGTTTTAATTTTATCCGTTATCGGCTGGCAATATTGGCAGTACACCCAGACCCCGTATTATAAACAAATGCAGGTGGTGAAGGAATTGGAAAAAATGGCCAAGGAAAGCGATAAATGGGGCGGGAAAACGCCGGAAGAAACAGTCGCTTTGTTTGCGGATGCGGTAAAAAAAGGCGATTTTGGGCTGGCGAGTAAGTTTGGGAATATAGACAATAATATTAAATCGGAGATTGAGAAAATGAAGGCCGATGGACAAATGGATTTATTGATACGAGAATTAGAAACTGGAAAAATAGAAGAAATTTCAGGATTTGGTGGCAATAGTGTTAATTTGATGGCTAACATTGACGGGTTAAATGTGCGCGTATTATCAATGCACAAAAGTGAAGGCGGTACTTGGAAAATTGACGAATTTTAATGGGAATCAAGTTTGGGGGAAAGAAAAAATTAATAATTTTAATCGGAGGCCTATTTTTGGTCTATTTTTTGTTATTGTCCGCGCCACGTTCTTTGGCATATAACGACCAAACAACCCATCCCGATTTGATTAGAGAAACAATCAGTTTTTACGAACTTTCAACGGGCAAAAAGCTGACTGACGAACAAAAACAGTGGATTATCCAGGGCTCAATTGACGAAGATAAAGCGCCGAGATGGCTGAACCATTTTTATGACCCGGCCTTTGAAAGAGGGCTTTCAACAACCGCGGCGGGTTTCGGCTACGCCGGATATTCGGCCAAGAACTGGGCGCGATTTTCTTCGTATCAAACGCTTAATCCGGCCAACATTGCCAATTTATGGACCGGAAACGGTCCAGTTATTTCTGGAAGCTGGTGGGGCGATTTTTCCTACGAAGCGGCCATTAAGAATTATTCCCAAAGCAAAGAAAAAGAGGCCTATGTTGCTTTAGGGAATGTTTTGCACATAGTCGGGGATATGACCGTTCCAGAACATACGAGAAATGACGCTCATCCGGGAGGAAGTTTTTATGAAACTTGGACAATGAATAATTCCGCCGGCCTGACGCAAGACCTGGGAAAGCGCGTGTTTAATCAAGGACGGAAGCCGGTCATTTACGGCGATTTGGGAACATATTTTAACGAATTGGCGAATTATACTAATACTCACTTTTTCAGCCCGGAAACGATAAATTCGGGATTATACCAAAAACCCAAAATCATTTTTGATGATGGAACTTTTGCTTATGGATATGATGAAAATTATCAACTTTTTGACTTATCGACCGCCATAGTTGAGAAGTCATTAACTAAAAGTTATTCAATAAATAATTCGCAGGTTCTTCAAGAATACTGGACTCGCCTGTCTCGGCAAGCGATTGTAAACGGCGCGGGGATTATCAGTTTATTCGTAAATGAAGCGGAAGCAGCGAAAAAAGTTGAATTGGCGAAGCAAAAAGTTGATTCCAGTTCAACGGGCTCACCGCAAAGTTCGTTTATCAGCTTCATTTCCGGCCTGTTTTCTTCTTCGCCGGGCGATAGCGGTCCCGAGCCGGCGATGACAATCATCGCCGGCGACCCGCAGCCAACCGCGCCCAAAATAACAGTTCCGGCGCCAGCAGTTCAATCTCCGGCGGCTTCGCCGCCGGTACCGGTCGCGCCGAAAGTGAATCCGATAGCGCCTAAAACTATCCCGGTAGTTCAAACCCCGGTGGTTCCGCCACCGCCCCTCTCCACGCCAACACCGACATATAGTAGCGGCGGCGGAGGCGGCGGCACCTCAAGCAGTCCCGCGGAGCAAACAACCGCCCGAACATTTGCCGCCGGTGATTTGATTATCAATGAAATTATGTACAATCCCGACGGCGCCGATACCACTAATGGCAAAAGTCATGAATGGATTGAAATATATAACAACAGCGCGTCGTCTATAGACTTGACCGGATGGAAAATCAACGATGGTGACAATGAAACGAATCACGGCCTTAACGCTCCTCCGGAAAATGGCGGCCAAGGCTCAATGACGGTTTCCGTCGCGGGCTATACTATAATAACCGCGCACGCTGAAACTTTTCTTGCTGACCATGCTGGTTTTACGGGCGCGCTTATTGACACCGCAAACAGTGTTAGCTTAAAAAATTCCACTTCAACGGTAAAAATCTTATCGCCCGACGGCGCGATTATTGATGAAGTTACTTATTATAACTCTTGGGGCGGAAAAGATGACGGCAAAACACTGGAAAGGAGAACGGCGAGCGGCGCATCAAGCGATTCAGCTAATTGGGGCGCTTCGTCGGCAACCGGCGGAACTCCCGGGGCGGCCAATAATCCCATTGCTACGGGAACAGGCGGGCCGTTGAGCGGCTCAACGCAAGGCAATGTCGGCACGGGGACGACCGGAACCGATGTTTCGGCAACGACGACTATATCCCAAAACACGACTTGGACATTAGCAAACAGCCCTTACCGGCTGTTTTTTGATTTATCAAATCATCCGACGGTCGCCGCCGGCGCCACTTTAACGATCGAGCCCGGCGTGAAAATAATCCCCCAAAGCGGCGGAGCGACCGCGCTGGAAATAAAAGGAACGCTGAACGCCATAGCCACTTCCGGCGCGCCGATAATTTTCACTTCAAAAAATGACACTGCCAGTTCTACAACGCCGGCGCAAAAAGGCGATTGGCTCAATATTGTTTTCAGCGCCGGCGCCCAAGGTAATCTGGATTATGTTGAATTCCGCTATGGTGGTGGTCAAGATATTACAGCGCCATTTCACGAAATGGTTGATGTTGCCAGTTCAACGATTAACATAAATAATTCAAAATTTGAAAATTCTAAAAATACCGCTTTGCATTTGATGGATTCGTCGGGAATAGTGCAAAATTCTGTTTTTTCCGACAATAATTGCGGCATATCCGTGGACTCGCCCAATGGCGTTGCCAATGTCTCTTATGGCGGCTGTTACGGGATCCACACAACGGGGCAAATATTGTCTTTAGCCGGTTTACAAATAAAAAACAACCAGTTCATCCGCAATCAGCTTATCGGGATTGAAACGAGAAGCGGAACGGCTCCGACTATAGATAGTAATGTTTTTACCGACAACGGTTATCCTATGAAAATCGAAAGTTCTTATCCGGCTATCACAAATTCCCAGCTCGCCAACACTGCCACCAGTACAAACGTGGTAAACGGAATCGCCATTTCCGGCTATACCCATTTTTCCCAAAATTTCACGCTGAAAAAAGACATTCCATATATACTGCAGTCAAACGGGCCGGCTTTGGCTCCGTACGTAGACGCCGGCGCGATTTTAACGATAGAGCCGGGAACTGTTTTGAAAACGGACAATACCGGTTCGGTTCTTTTTGTTAATGGCAGTTTGATATCTAAGGGCACTCTTGCCGAGCCGGTTATTTTTACATCTCTAAAAGACGTTCCGCAAGCCGGCGATTGGGGCAATATAAGATTTAACGCAAGCAGTACCGGAAATTTCGTAAACACGGTTTTTAATTACGCTGGCGCCGATTATATTCCTCCCGCGCGTGTTCCACCGATATTACTGGCCGATTTTTCGGCTATCGGTCTTCCTTCCTGGGAAAACAGGGAAGCAACAAGTAGCAGCTGGACCGCGGCTAAAAATGGCAATTTCGAAAAGATTGTTTTGCATAATTTTTCATCGTCCAATCCTAACGGACGCTCTTTTTTGGTGGGCATAAAAGAAGAAGACGCTACAGGTTTTATCGCTTCGACAACACTGAACAATTTAAGAGACATAGTAACGTGGACAGATATCAGTGTTTCTCTTGCCGGAAATTTTTTGACCGGAAAAAAATATTATGCGACCATTCAAATAATTTTGCCGGAAGGAACGGAATTTAGCTTGATGGATTTTTTTAATATAGGCAAAGACACTAACGAAAAAGCGGCTATCGCTTTTTACGAAGCCGCGGAACAGCCGTATTCCAACCCCGCGCTTTCTATTGACGCCGCCGCAACTGTTGTTGTTGAATAGGGGCGATATCTATAGACCTAATTTATAGATGTCGGAAACCTATAAATGTTTAATACGGAAATTGGGAAGAAGTTTTTGGCCTTGATCAAGGCCAGTTTGAAAGTGTCTGATCTGATACCTGATCTTGTTTTGCGGGGGAGAATAAAAACGCAAATTTTGGATGTTTACAAAATTTTTATAGAAAAAAATTATCGGGGTTTGCTGAAGGAAATAGATATTCTGGACGGGTATCTTTTTTTGGCGGGACATTTGAATTTGATTAAAGAAGAACATTGTCGGGCGTTGAGAAACGGGTTTTTAATTTTTAAGTCACGAATTGTTTTGTTAACGAATGAGTCGCCGAAGACGGCTCCAAGTGAAAAGAAAGAAATTGTAAAAAAACCGGAAACAACGCTTAATGACGGGCCCGTCTACACGGATAGGCAAGGGAAAATTATGGAGTATTTTCAAGAACACAAGCAAGTTAAATTGGCGGAAATTCTTGGCCTTTTTCCGGATGTTTCCGAAAAAACCGTTCGCAACGAACTGAAGATTCTTATAGGCCTGAAAAAGATCACAAGAAGCGGTAATGGAAACAGCAGTTTCTACGAGATGTTGCGGTAATGTTGCGGTAATTGTAATTACCGAAACATTACCGTATTATTACCGCAACATTTTCATGTTTTTTCTTCCTTTTTTTGTCAAAACCCCTCCTAGCCTCCCCTTGTCAGGGGAGGAACTTAACTCCCTCCCTGATAAGGGAGGGATGGGGTGGGTTGAAAACCATGGCATTCAAGCGCGCGAGGAAAATCATTTATTTGCTTTTCCTCTTAAAGTTATCCACAATTGACATGTTGTTTTATGCCAAAGGGGAGTATATAATCAGATTACAGTTATCCACAAAGCAGGATTTAAAGACACTTTTCTCGTCATTGCGCGAGAAAATGATTGGTGTTATTATGGTTATTGACTGTTACAGAATGATTTGTTAATATCAGTTCTGGATTGAACTTTGACAATTTAAGGGATGAATGAATTCAATGAAAGAAAGTAAGTTAATTTCTCACCAAATTTCAATTGGAAAGATTATTTAAATTATTAAAATTAAAAAGGTTAAATTAATATTAAAAGGAG
>JAHJZO010000036.1 GCA_018826255.1 Patescibacteria group bacterium
CCGGAATAGAAACATATTTTGAAAACTCCCCCACCAATACGGACAAACTTTTTTTCTCATTGCTTAAAATCTCAAGCATCGTAAGAAAACTGATAATACCCGAGTCAGCGTAAAAATTTTTCTTAAAATAATAATGACCAGACGCTTCAATACCTAAAATTCCATTTACTTCTTTCAACCGCCTTTCAATAAACGAATGCCCCACTCTTTCGCGAATTGCCCTACCATTGTAAATACCGACAACATCGGGAATTATTTTGCCCACAATCGCGCTATAAACAATTTTTCCGTAGGGATTTTTTTTCAAAAAATGTTTGGCAAACAACGCGCCTATGATTGACGAATTTATCACGTCTCCCCTTTCGTCCGTAAAACTAATACGGTCGCCATCGCCGTCAAAAGCGCAACCGAAATGATAATGCTCGGTGTTTATTTCAACCGGCAGTTTTTCAAGAACTGATTTGAAGATTCTGCCAACAGCATCTGATCTGATGTTAATCGCAATTCGTATCGGCCTTATTTTTTCTATATCAATAGTCCCCAAAACATGTTTTATATATTCATTCTTAATATCTTCATCCGTAACCGTTCCTTTTTCTTGTAAAGAACTGGTTTTTTCTTCGTTTATTATTGCCCCCAAATCTTTAACGGGGAAAAAATTAACATCACTTTTCATTAACTTGAAACCATTCCAATCCTTTGAATTATGCGAAGCGGTAATCATAACCGCGGGAAGATGTAAATAACCAGAAGCAAAATAAACCATATCAACGGTGGCAAGTCCGATATCCCAGACATTAACTCCCTTGTTTATGGCGCCTTCTATAAATGCTCTTTTCAAAATGGGAGAAGAAATCCGCGAGTCATGTCCGATAACTATTTTTGAAGGCGCGACATTATTTTCTTTTAAATAGACCACAAAAGCCCGGCCGATTTTGTAAGCCGTCTCTTCATTAAGTTCGCCGGGATAAATTCCGCGAATATCGTATGCTCTAAAAATTGACGGATTGATAGACATGAACTTATTATCAGTATAACATATTTTAATTATTATGAGTCTCAAAATAGGAATCGTAGGTCTGCCAAATGTCGGTAAGTCAACACTTTTTAAGGCGCTCACCCGTGAAAAAGTTAACATCGCTAATTTTCCTTTCGCGACAATTGACCCCAATGTCGGTGTTGTTAATGTCCCCGATAATCGGCTTACTCAACTGGCCGAAATGTCCAAATCGAAAAAAATCATTCCGGCAGCGATAGAATTTGTTGATATTGCCGGTTTGGTCAAAGGCGCCCATGAAGGCGCGGGTTTGGGAAATCAATTTTTAGCTCGTATAAGAGAGGTTGATGTTATTGTTGAGGTTGTTAGGGATTTTGAAAATCCCGATATAATTCATGTTGAAGGAAGCGTCAGTCCTTCGCGCGATATTGAGACCATTCAATTAGAACTGGTTATGGCCGATTTGCAGACGCTGAATAAACATCTTTCTAAAAATGTGTCCCTTCGGGACATCTCCCGTAGGGAGAAAAAAGATTTCAAAGACGCTAGAAAAATAGAGGAGGAAAAAATGATTTTGGAAAAAGTAAAAAGCGTTTTAGAGGCCGGCGATTTGGCAGTAAAGGCCAATCTTTCCGGTCTGGAATTTGAACTCATAAAAGATCTTCATCTTTTGACCCTAAAACCTTTTTTGTTTGTTTATAATATTTCAGGTAATGCCGACGAAAAAAATCGTTTAGCGCTTAATTTGCAATTTGAAGCGGAAATCGCGGAAATGAACGAAGACGAGGCCAAAGAGTTTGAAAGCGAGTCACGCTTGCCTGACTTAATAAAAGAGGCCTATAGCTTATTGAATCTTATAACTTTTTTCACAATCGGCGAAGATGAAACACGCGGTTGGACGATTATGGCCGGATCAACCGCGCCGCGGGCCGGCGCGGCGATTCATACCGATTTTGAACAAAAATTCATCAAAGCCGAGGTTATAAATTGGCAAAAATTATTAGAATGCGATTCCTGGGCTAATGCTCGCCAAAAAGGACTTTTGCGGACTGAGGGCAAAGAGTATATTGTCAGCGATGGCGACGTAATAGAATTCAAAATTTAGATTGACAATGTCACCCACCCCGTGATAAATTATGCTCGATGAATGAACTAGAAAATAAAAAGGACTATGAGCTGGCTTATTTACTGACACCCGACATCTCCGAAGATAAAATCGAGGCCGAAGTTTCGGAATTAAAGGACTTTATTGCCAAAAATGGCGGCTCTGTGATTCAAGCTGATCTGCCGGAAAAAAGACACCTCGCCTATCCGGTTAAAAAACAAAACTTCGCTTATTTCGG
Source organism: Patescibacteria group bacterium (assembly GCA_018826255.1). Lineage (GTDB taxonomy): Bacteria > Patescibacteriota > Minisyncoccia > UBA10092 > UBA10092 > UBA10092. The sequence goes on from JAHJZO010000036.1 coordinate 2,341, forward strand.
AGTTGTTTATTTTAATTCCGATACAGAAAGCTTGGATAAAATTAAAAAGGCCTTAGTATTTTATAAAAAAGTTTTGAGATATATGTTACTAAACAAAGCGACAACTCACCCTTCGGGTGATCACCCGAAGGGTGATAAACCAACCCCAATAATTACCTCCCAGAGTTTTGAACAAAGACTGGAAAGTTTATTAAATAGTTAAACATATGAATTTAAACAAAGTTTTTATATTAGGCAATCTGACTCGTGATCCGGAACTACGGCAAACTCCGTCCGGCCAAAATGTAGCCACTTTCGGCGTTGCCACCAATCGTATTTGGGGAAGTCCGACAGGCAAACAAACTCAAACCGAATTTCATAATATCGTTGTTTGGGGCCGGTTGGCAGAGATCGCTCATCAGTATTTGGCCAAAGGCCGCTTGGTTCTTGTTGAGGGAAGATTAAACACACGCGCTTGGCAAGACCAGCAAACCGGCCAGAAAAGAAGCCGCACCGAAATTGTTGCTGAAACTTTACAACTTGGCCCGCGTCCGGCCACAGCGACGAGCCAATCACAAACTCCTGCTTCAAATACTCCCCAACCGGAGATTTTGCCTGAAGTGCAATTGGAAGAGTTTAATGAAGTCCCCGCGGCAAGTGAAGAAATAAAAGAGGAGATAAAAGTAGAAAATATACCTTTTTAATATGCAACAAAATACTCCCGAATTAAAAAATCAAAAAACCGTCTGCTATTTTTGCGCCCAGAATATAAAAGAGATTGATTATAAAAATTCTGACTTACTGCGCCATTTCATTTCCGCCCAGGCAAAAATAATGCCCCGAAAACGAAGCCATCTTTGCGCCAAACATCAGCGCCACTTAGCGGCCGCAATCAAACGCGCCCGCTTCATGGCCCTCATCCCAATCACTTCAAGATAGAATCAAAGATAAAAGGATAAAAGAGACAATTATCCCACTTCCAGACGATCGTCAGTTAGTGGGATAATTGTTTAATGTGTATTATTTCACGCAAAAACTTCCTATAGGAAGTTTTTGCGTTTTTAACTTTATTAGGAGTTTATTATATAAAAAGAAAAGCCCTTGAGACGCGAGTCCCAATGGCTTTATTTATTTATTTATCCCCTTTTTCTATAATATTAATTCGCCACAAAAAGAAAACCCACCAAACAATCGACGAAATTAAAGGTAGCACGATTATCCCTAAAAACAATACTACCGGCGATAGATTTTCTTTGGTCAAAATACATCGGGCACTCTCGCTTAAAGCATACCAAGGACCTCCGATGAACATTAGTACAAAAACCGAAAATCCAAAAAAAATCCAGTACCAATCTTTCTTGCTCATAATACCTCCCTTTATCTATCTCTTTTTTATTGTTAAAAAACTTTTCATTTGATTCTACTGTATATGAACAAATTAAACAAGAATGGATTTTTTGACTTCTTGGGTGAGTTTTTTGAGTATATCGCTGTTTTCTTTTAAAAATTGGCGCGCGGCTTCCATGCCTTGGCCCAGTTTTTTATCTTCGTAGTTTATCCAAGTACCCGATTTTGACAGAATTCCTGATTTCAAACCGCAATTTATTAGATCCCCTTCTTTTGATATCCCTTCGTTATACATAATATCAAACTCGGCAATTTTGAACGGCGCCGCGACTTTATTTTTAACTACTTTAACAATGGTTCTATTGCCAACAGCGTCTTCACCTTTTTTAATTTGAGCGCTTCTGCGCACATCAAGCCGCACCGATGAATAAAATTTAAGCGCCATGCCGCCAGGTTGAGTTTCCGGATTGCCGAAAAACACTCCTATTTTCATTCTCAATTGATTAATAAAAATAATCGCCGTATTGCTTTTGGCGGCAATAGCGTTGAGTTTTCTTAAGGCCTGGGACATAAGCCGGGCTTGAAGTCCCATATGCTGGTCACCCATTTCGCCTTCAATTTCGGCTCTGGGCGTTAACGCGGCGACAGAATCGACAACAATCACATCACAAGCGTTTGACCTAACTAAGCTTTCAACAATTTCAAGCGCCTGCTCGCCGTTATCTGGCTGGGAAATCAGCAAATCATTAATCTGCACACCGATTTTTTTGGCGTATTCCGGATCCAAGCCATGTTCCGCGTCAACAAAAGCCGCTTTTCCGCCACGTTTTTGAGCTTCGGCAACGACATGCAAAGCTAATGTTGTTTTCCCTGATGATTCCGGCCCATAAATTTCAATTATTCTTCCTCTAGGTATGCCGCCAACTCCCAATGCCACATCCAAAGAAAGCGCCCCCGTTGGTATTACATCAACATTAACTCTGGAAACATCACCAAGTTTCATTATTGAACCGTCACCGAAACGTTCTCTAAGCGATTTAACGGTTTCATCCAAAGCCTTATTCTTGTGATCGATTTCTGTTTCTTTTTGTTTTACCATATCTTTTTATTTAATTATTGTCTAAAAATTTGTCTGATTATTTTTGTGGTCTTCCCAAAGCTATTAATTACTTTAACCTCAATAACGTTTATGCCATCGGCGAGCGATACATCTTTTGAAAAATCGCCATTAGGAGAAACATATATGTTTTCACCATTAATCGTCAAATCCACTCTGCTATCGGTTTTTCCTTTTAATGTAATTGTCCCCTCTTGCGTAATTAAATCTTCTTTCAAATTGATTGCCAGATTTGGCGGCCCAACCAAAAAATCAAACTGATACCAAAGGTAGGCAAAAAGAGAAACTAAAAGAATTGCGCTAAAGATAGCTATCGATTTTTTTGGCGTTAAAACAAATCTAAAATTTTCTTTTTTGGGCTTTGCAATATTATTATAATCAGCCGATGTTTCAACAACTTGCGTTTCGTTGTTGTACATTTCCATAATTTCCTTTTCATCGATATCCAAAATTTTTGCCAATCTTTTAAAAATTCCCATCCGATAAACAGATGGCGGCAGTTTTTCGAATTGCCCGTTTTCTAAAGCTTCTAAACTAAACATCTGAATCTTTGTAATGTCGCTTAGTTTTTCCAGACTAAGATTTTTACTTTGTCTTTTTTCTTTTAAAAATCCCGATAGAGTCTGTCCGCCAGCCGGCTGATTTTTTTTGTTCTCAGTCATTTTCGTCATTGTTTTGCGAGCCGAACTTATCCGCGTAAACTTCTCTAGGTTTGGCGCCATCACCAGGTCCTATATAACCTTTTTCTTCCAAAATATCCAGAAGACGGGCCGCCCTGGCATAACCAACTCGCAAACGCCTTTGTAAAAGAGAAGCTGATGCCTTGCCGGCTTGAAAAATAACATCTTTTGCCTCATCGAATAATTCATCATCGCTTGCGTCGGAAAATTCATCCGAAGAATTTACTCCCCCGACGAGAGATGGATGATTTTCTGTTATGGATGACTCTTCATTTTCGGCGGTTGTGATTGGATTTTTTTCCGCGATATAGCTGACTACCTTTTTAATTTCTTTTTCGGAAATGAAAACACCCTGAATACGCCGCGGCTTGGAACTGTCATTTGATAAATATAGCATATCGCCACATCCCAAAAGTTTTTCTGCTCCCGCCATATCCAAAACGGTGCGGGAATCAACTTGCGACGGCATTTGCAAAGCAATCCGCGATGTAATATTGGCTTTAATCAACCCCGTTAAAACCTCAACCGACGGTCTTTGAGTTGAAATAATAAGATGAATGCCGACGGCTCGTGCCATTTGAGCAATGCGTATAATCGTGCCTTCAACTTCCCTGCCAAAAGCGGCCATAAGGTCAGCCAATTCATCAATAATAATAACCAAATACGGCATAAATAATTCCGTCTCGTTATTTTTTATAACTTGACTGTTGAAACCGACAATGTCCCTTGCTTTATATTCTGAAAGAACTTCATAGCGGCGTTCCATTTCCTTTACCGCCCATCTCAAAGCGTTGATAGATTTTTTGCCATCGCTTATTACCGGCGTTAAAAGATGAGGCAAGTCCCTGTAATAAGCCAGCTCGACGCGTTTCGGGTCGATAAGTATGAGTTTTAACTGCGAGGGTCCGTTTCTCCAAATAAGCGACGTGATAATTATATGCATACACACCGATTTCCCCGAGCCGGTGGCTCCGGCGATAAGCAAGTGGGGCATTTTTGCCAAATCGGCAAAAATTGGCGCTCCACTGACATCGCGGCCAAGCGCGAAATTCAATAAGTCCAGTTTTTTGAAATTATCACTGGTAAGCAAACTGCCAAGCCGGACTAACGCGATTGCTTTATTCGGAACTTCAATTCCCACCAGCGCTTTGCCCGGAATCGGCGCTTCAATTCTCAATGGATGCATCGCCAGCGCCAGCGATAAATCATTTTGTAAAGCGACAATTTTGGAAAGTTTGACACCTTGAGCCGGCCGCAAAGTGTATTGAGTTACCGTTGGGCCGACATTTACCTCGCCCATTTCAACATCAACGCCAAAATGCTGCAAAGTTCTTCTAATGATATTGGCATTGGCTTTAATATCTCCGGACATCGGCCGGCTTTCTACGCTTTCAAGCAAATCAATAACCGGCGTTTTATAAGCGCCACCGACAAATCTGGGAATTTTGAACTCATCTTCTTCTTTTTCTATTTTAGAAACTGTTTTAGCCGGCGCAGTTTGTTTCCCTTCTTTTATCGCCTGATTCACAACCGGTTCGGCAACTTCTTCTTCCTCCTCGCCCTCTTCCTCGTCTTCTTCTTCGTCCTTTTCATCTTTTTCATCTCGGCCGATTCTTAAAGGAATATTCAAAACCATAACAAGAGAAATCAAAACAAAGGCGAACAAAAGCACCAAAGAAGCCCAAAATCCGAAAATTTTACCCAAAGAAAGAGCAACGACATAACCGACCACTCCAACATTATCCTTATTTGGGAACAATAATTCCAAAGTCCCCAGAGTTGAAACAAATAACAAGACGGCTCCAAAAATAGTCGCGAAAAAAATATGCTTCCGGCGGGATTTTAAAAATTCAAAGGCCATCATTAAAAACACTGCCGGAAGAACAAAATACCCCCACCCGAACAAATAATGAAATCCGCCAAAAATCATCTCACCGAATGGGCCGGCCTTATGCCAGATGCTTAAAATAACAATAACCGCGAAACCGAAAAAAAGAATCGCCAGAATGGCTTTTTTGGTCTGAACTTCTAAATCAAAGAGGGGTTTTTTGGAATAATTGTAAACGGATTTTTTCGCCTTTTTTCGTTTGACCATACCAAATAATTTTAGAATAACTCATAATCTTTAGCAAATAGATATCGGGCGATGTGGAAAATACTATAACTGATAAAAAATGCCGCAAAGACGTCAATAGAATAATGAAAATGACCCAGCAAAGCAGTAGCGCCAAAAACAAGAGATATGACAATAAATGTGTAGCGAAGATATTTATTATTCCAATAAGCAAGCGCCATTAAAAATGGCAAACCGGTATGCCCGGAAAAAAAATAATCGGAACCAAATACTAAATTACGATAAAAAAAGCTTGAAACCGAAGCCGCTTGCTCAATAATGGGGCCGATATGAGTCAAAGAAATGAATACGGCTCTAATTAAATAAAAAAGAGCGGCGCTCTTAACTACAAAGGGTATCTGTTTTGGTTCCCGGATTAAAAGAATCGCCACAAATAATCCGAACAAGAAAGCGCCATAAACATAGATACCACTCACGTCCACCACAGGAATATTATCAAGTATGATATCCGTTACGCCATTGCTGGCCATTTTGTTCGCATAATTGCCAGCCGTATAATTTACGACTAAACTAGCCGCCAATAGTAAAAATCCCGAAAGCGCCGATAGTAAAAACGATTTTTGAGACCAATGAAATTTATGTTTTTCAACAGTACGATTCATATTTGTTTTTTTATTTTTTTTAAACGCACATCGAGATAGGTCTTGGTAAAAGGTTTCTTAAAAAAAATAGCCCAGAAATAATTAATACCGTATCGCCATACTGTGATCAGCGCCCCTTCGACAGCTATACGCCTACCCGAGACATAAATTGGCAAACTAAAAGTAAATTTCACATCACCGAGTGGATGGAGACGCATGGCTATATCAGAGTCTTCACCATAAAAATCAAACTTTAAATTATAGCCGCCGATTTTTTCAAGAGCCGCCCGTTTTACAATAAAGTTCCCCCCCTGTAGCATGGAACCAGCTCGAAAGACAAATCTGTTCAGTAAATAACTTGTAAAAGCGATGCCGTAAAACAGACGCACCCAGAGATTAAATGTCCGGGATAAATCATGAAAAATATGAGGCCCACTTAAAGCGACTAAATTTGGATTACCCAAAAAGGCCTTTAAAACTTTGTCCACCCAGCCGGGAGTTAAAATTGTATCGGCATCAATATTGGCGATAAGATCGCCTTTGGACGCCAAAAAACCGGCGTGGCGGGCATTAACCAGCCCTTTCTTGGGTTCATCAATAACAATCACCCCGGAAAATGACGAGGCAACTTCCCCTGTCCCGTCGGTACTGGCGTTATTTACGACAATTACTTCTATTTCTCCAGGCCTATTCACTGCCTGCTTTAACACGGAATTAAGACATTCACCGATTAAATCTTCTTCATTATAGGCCGGAATAACAAAACTTAATTTCATAAACTATTTTTATAATTAACTATTTCTCTTTTATAAATCTCTTCCCACTTTAGAGCAATATTTTTATCAGAAAATTTTTGTACGAATTTCAAACCATGCTCGCCTAATTCGGCTCTTAAAGATTGATTTTCCAAAAGTTCTATTATTTTTTCCGAAAGCCCCTTGAAATCTCCGGGTTCAATCAAAATGCCATTATTTTCTATATATTCGGGAAGCGCCCTGGCGCGCACTCCAATTACCGGTAAACCGCAGGCCATGGCTTGAATAAGAGTCATACTTTGCGTTTCAGAGGTGCTGGTTATCGTAAAAATTTCCGATGCCCGATAAAGATTCGCCAAATCGAACTGACTAATCACTCCTAAAAATTTCACATTTTCCTGAACATCCAATTCTTTCGCTAACTTTTTAATGGCTTCTAAAGAAACCCCGTGCCCTGCCATTGCTAATGTTACGCTGGGAATCTTTTTCTTAACTAAAGCCACCGCCTTAATAATTATATCAATATTTTTTTCCGGGGCAAGCCTCCCGGCATAAACCAAAGTTTTATCGTTAATGCCAAACTTATTTTTTAAAACATTTATGTCGTATTCGGTGGAAACCGAAAAAATACCGGCATTCACAGGATTAGATATTACCTCATGATTCGTTTTAAAACCAAATTTTTCCATTTCCTCAAAAACGGATTGCGACGGAGCGCTGATAAAACTACATTTTCCGTAATACCAATTGACATATTTAAGCCCCGCTTTTTCCAGCCATTTTCCTTTTATGGGGGCATTGCGGATAAATTCGGAAATAGCCGTGTGGTTTGTCCCTACAAGCGGAACTTTCAGGATTTTGGCGGCCATAAGCGCCTCTAGCCCCGCGCCAAAGAAAAGTTGAGTATGAATGATATCGGGCTTAAATTTTTTAATCGTAAAAGTCCGAAAACCCGTAGGAATAACTGCCCGTGATTGTTTAGTCGGTCCCGGATAGGAAAAGGCAAAAAGTCGTTTAATTGATATCCTCTCGCCTAAATCAATTTCTCTTTTGGATTCTATACTCGCCGTCTTAAAATTTTTTTCGGAATAATCAGGAACAAAAAAACATATTTCATGACCGAGTTTTGCCAACGCCTTAGCCGTAGTTATTATTGAATCGGAAATACCGCTCAATTCCGGATAAAAATTGTCTGAAAAAATAGCAATTTTCATAGTTGTTCTCTTTTCATTTTTTCAATCTGCCGGCGGGCATACTTCGCGGAAAATACATACACAGCAATAAAAATAACAAAAATTACGGCAATTATAATTTCCGCAAAATTTATATATTTAGCGGCCAATTGATATGAATTTCCAAGATAATAGCCGCTAGTAATGATTATGGTATAAAGAGTAATGGAAATTGGAATAGTGTACGAAACAAATCGCCTTATCGGCATTTTAACAAGACCGGCGCTGATAAGAAGCGGTGTGCTCAGACCATACGCTATTTTACTAAAAAACATAGTTTTTTTGCCATGCTCCTGCCAAAGTTTTTCTAAAAGATTTAAGTGTGAACCGTATTTTTCTATAATTTTTCTCTTACTGCCGAAGCGTCCGATGTAATAATAAATAACATCGGGAATAACGTCGCCTAAAACAAGGATTATCAAAACAGGTAAAAAACTAAAATAACCAAGGTGTACAAGAAATCCCGCTATCAAAGAGATAATCGGTCCTTCAAAAGCGGCCAGAGGAAAGAGAATGAAATAGCCATATTTAGTTAAAAGCAGAATTGCTGTTTCCACTTTCTAATAATAGCACATTTTACCGGATTTGGATTGTTTGCGGGGGCTGAGGGAATCGAACCCCCGTCAACGGTTTTGGAGACCGTTGTTCTACCACTGAACCAAGCCCCCTTGGCGCAGATTATTTTTTTGATTCTTTATGAACTGTGCGCTTGCGACACCACTTACAATACTTCTGAAATTCCAATTTTCTTTCAACGAGCTTCTTATTTTTTTGCTTATAATAATTAGTCCGCTTACAAACGGAACATATAAGTTTTACTACTTTTTCTTGAGCTTTCATAATTTTTAGTTATTAGTTAATTGTCAATTGTTTTTCAGAGCCACCTCTCGGATTTGAACCGAGGACCTACTGTTTACAAAACAGTTGCTCTGCCGCTGAGCTAAGGTGGCCCGATTGTGCTCTATTCTGAAAATAGTTCGAACGCATTTTGCCGCCTGCGGCGGCGACGGCCAGCCCCCAAAAATTTGAGCGGCTTCGCCGCGATCTTTGACAATTTTCACCCTACGGGTGATCTCCCGAAGGGATGACAAGTTTTTCTAATGAGTTAATCATAGCTCATTACAGAAAATTTTTCAAGAAAAATGAACTTGAAAAATTTACTGCTTTGGCGGCAAATTCTTTGTTCTTTGCAATTTAGAAAAAAGAAACCCGCTAGGTCCGAAGACATAGCGGGAAGCAGTAGGACTGCTTAGTCCTATTGATTGAGAAACTTTTTAAGCCGTAGCTTTCTTGAGCTTGTCCACTTGGGTTACTATTTCTACCTCCAGCTCTGCCGGCTTGGCTACGAAGTCCTCATGCTGGCTGATCGAGACACCCTTGACGGTTTTTGCAACTTCGGGTTCCTTCAGCATCGCTTCCTTGTCCACTTCTTCCTTCGTCCTGATGAAGCGCTTCAGTTTAAGCGCTTTCAGACTTTCCAGAATTGATTCGACATCACGAAGCGATACAGCTAGCGGTGTCATACGCCAGCCGAAGATGCCCGTTGGCACTTTGACCGTCTTACGCTTGCCGCCATCAGTCAGCTCATCGCGATGGGCCTCGGCATAAGCGAAGAGTCCTTCGACGAGTTGCGAAACCTTTTTTTGGTGAGGCTCGTTGTCGGCCATCGCTTGGGTTTTCAATTTGTCCACCGCGGTATTGAGATCCGATCGAATTTCCTCGCTGACGCGCTGCTCTTGCCCTATCTCCGCCAAAAACTGTGCGGCCTCATCTAAGCTCTTCGGTACAGGTATTACTGTTTTTTTAGCCATGGCTTCCTCCTTTTCAAGGTGCATTTACCACTAGCCCCTAGTGGCAGGGATTACCAACCTATTTTGGTAATATCAAATATTACCATCTATATATGAAAAAATCAAATCGAGCCAGCAAGCGAGCCGTCAACTAAATACTCATTGTCTTCTGTTTATTCTTTTGGTTTGACAGCTGCAAATTTCGTGCTGACTATTTTCCCTTGCAATTGAGCTAGTTTTTCCTCTGAGAAAACGGGAGAAAATTTTTTACCAGGGCAACTTGCCATTTCATCTAATTCTTTTGGGCCGAGAGTATGACGAGCTACAACTTTAAGCTGGCTAAAGCCTGCCTCGCTAACTATCTTAAAATACTCGTCTTCTGGTATTGCTCCTCCTGTACATCCTGACCAAATTGATTGAAAATATGCTAGAATCTCAGGGTTAACATCTCCTATGGCAACGATATCAGAAATAGCCAGATGACCACCGGGCTTTAGAATCTCATAGATTTGTTTGTAGACACAGGGCTTACAAGGGCAAAGGTTAATCACGCAGTTGGATATCACTACATCAGCAATATTATCTGGAACTTGTGGATTTTCTATATCCAGCAGAATAAATTCAACCCTATTGGATAAACCAGCTTCCTTCATTGCCTGTTTTGCTCTTTCAATCATATGGGGGGCAAAGTCTATTCCAATCACCTTCCCAGTTGGTCCCACCTTATGAGCTGCCAAAACAAGGTCAATACCACCACCTGAACCAAAGTCAGCAACTACTTGACCTGGCTGGATATTAGCAAAGCTAGTTGGATTTCCACAACCTCGAGAAAGGTTAATAGCTAATTTAGGAATTAAGGCGAGATCTTCTTGGCTATAGAGTCCATGTTCTAGAGCAAAACTTTCAGTGCTTTCCCTTGCTAAAGGACAACAGCCTTCTGCCGAACCACCCTCTTCAGCAAATTTGTCATATCGCGTTTTAACTTCTTGTTTTATTTCCTCTCTGCTGAGTTCTTTAATAGGAATGGCGGCTTTGGAGAGAGACATTTTTTCTGGTCCTTCCCATTTGCCACAACATGGTTCTTTTGGTTTGTTCATATTGGATGTTAATTTAATAATTAGCACTGAAAAAATTTTCTTTTACCCCAAGTAGTACAAAACTTTTCAGTTTTGACTACGGGGCGGGCAAAATGTGGTTCGAGCCGACCCCGATAGTAGAAACTTCGTTTCACTACGGGGCAGGTATTTTTATCAGGTTCTTTGGCAGTTTTTAAGATCGCGGCGAAGCCGCTCAATCCTTCAACTTCGTTCAGGACAGAATTTTTGGGGGCTGGCCGTTGCCGCCGCCCTCCTTCGCCTCTCGGCTTCGGACGGGCAAGCAGGCGGCGAAATGCGCTATGCCCCGTAGTAAGCTTTGCTTTACTACTGGGGTCCGAACTATTTTAAGAATAGACCACCAGACAGGAAATTGCAAGCCAGAGGCAGTCGCCTCGCGGAGTTTACCCCGCACCGAACTTGTTTTGGTGCGGGGCTCGGCGACCAAATCATAAGGAATTTCGCCTGCCCCGTAGTCAACCGAAAGTTGTACTACTGGGGGGCGAAAAAATCAGTTGGCGATTCTGCATTTTGGGAAAAGAAAGTTTTAATAAAAACCATATGAAATACATACTTTACGCTCGTAAGAGCGCCGAAGAAGATGACAGGCAGATTTTGAGTATTGAGGCCCAAGTATTTGAATTAAAAGAAAAGGTCCTTTGATATTATCGCGGGACCTAAGGAAAACAATAAAGGGTAAGTAAACACTTACCCTTTTATTTTTGGCCAATATTCTTTTTGGAATTTTCGTCGGTTTACTCACTACTCAAAGATTCTTCCTCTTCAGGGGCGGCTAGTAAGCCACGTTGAGTTCTCAGGGTTTCTATTTTGTTTAAAGGTCTTTCTAGCTGCCTCCGTCTAGTTGTGATGAGGGCCTCATACTCTTTTTGAGCCGCCTCGATCCGCTTCCCTACTTGCTCTAAGGCCAAGGTAAATTTTTCCCATTGATTTTTAAATGCTCCAAACAAGGACAGTATCTCATTTGCCTTCTGCCCTAAAGCGAAATTGTCAATTGCTTGGCGAATGACTACCAAAACACCGAAAATATTGAATGGAGAACAGATCATCACCTTGTTTCTAATTCCTTCATCAAGAATTGTGGTATCTTGCTCACAGACAAAGGCGTAAATCTGTTCATTGGGAATAAACATAATCACAAAATCAAGGGTATTCTGTTCAGG
>JAHJZO010000037.1 GCA_018826255.1 Patescibacteria group bacterium
ATTGCGATATCCCGCCTTCTTTAAATTCACACAATGTAAGGTGAAAATGATTTGGCATTAATACAAAATTAATAAGTTCAACATTTCGCTTATTTAATAATTTCTTTTCTAAACCTTCATCTATATTAAAAGTTTCATTTTTAATAAAATAAGAAACTTGTCGACCAATATTTTCAAAAAAAATATCTGTTTGAAAATAAACTATCAAAAATAAAAATCTTATTTTGTCTTTTTTATCAAAAAATATTGTTTGTTTATTATTTCCTCTATTAAATATATGATAATATTCACCTTGAGTGATAGATGTTTTTCTCATAAAATTCTTTGCTAAATATTAGAAGTGTCGGAAGCTTGGTTTCCAACATTTTTATTATTGAATAATATCAGACAATACTGATGGAGCGAGGAATTCCTGGATCATAGATGTTGGAATGTCCCTTGTAATAGATAGATGTTCCCCCCTGCGACTCCGATCAATGCCAATGCAAGACGCGGCAAAGCCCTTATATTTCGGTGCAAAAGACAAATCACAACTCGGGTCTCCTTGGTAATTAACGAGTAAATAATTTTTCATTATTTTTACCGCCTTTGACCATGCCAAATCATCGCGAAATAATTCGATGCTTTCTACCATCAACTCTCCTTTTACAAGATCAAAAATGATAAATGTTCGTTCAGGATCATTATCATTAATACCAGCCAAATGTTCGGTTGCTGTAAAAGCAAGAGAGATTAATCTCGAAGTGGTAAGCAGCACTTCAGTTTCAACATTTAGGATATTTGTCTCCCCATTATCTTCTGCCGCAGTGCTTACGGCAGATATAAAGTCACCCTTTAGGGATTCAACGCATCGCGTTATTGCCCGATTGACTTCACTGTTAACGCGGTAATTATTATAAATAATTATTCTAGGCACGCGCATATGCATGTCAATGTTTTGTTCAGATTCTGTAATTGTTATTTCTTGCCACTTTATAATTGGCTGATAAAGAATTGCCGCATCACTATTCACAATTTCATTATTACGCAACTTAAACCAATAAAATAAACCGCCTAAAATAGTCATTATTACCATCGCAGTTATAAGAATAAAAAAATTTTTAAATATAGACATTAATCAATAACTTTTAGTATGCCAACGTTTTTGAAATCACCCTTACGCGCCTTAATAAGCGCATTATAAATTTCTATCCATCTAGTGGTCTCTATAATTGTCATACACCCGGCCGATCTTGCCCCTACATGCAAATATCTTGCGTTTTCAAAATTTATCGGAAACCAGACCTTCTGTTTGATTGCTTCGGCATAGGCATTATCGCTTCCGTGTGGATAGTCCGGAATCCCAATGTCATATATTCCTTTCTTCCAAGGAGCTTCGGGATAATCTGTTGCCTTATATTTCTTTCTATTGAGCGTAAAAACTTTTTCAGAAATTGAATATTTGGCATTAATCATCGGTTCATATTTAACATTAGATATCAGATATGATGAATTATCATCTTTTAACGGCGCCGACAATAATTCATCGCGATATATTCCTTCAGACGGAATAAAATATTCGCGACCATTTTTAATATATTTTGGATACACCATAATATACGCAGGCAATGATACCTGCTTACTTTGGCCGGTTTGCGTCACAAGCCAACCATCCTCTAAATCTGGTGTGTACCGTTCAATCCCCCCTATTTGCGCTTCCAAGATTATCTCAAAAATCGCTATTCTTTTTCCCCAAAATAATCTACTCAATAGGGATCGACTTTCTCTCACTTGTATCTCAAAAACAAACTGTTTTAGTTTTGTGGCGCTTGTATCAATTTCTATATTGCCATTTATATTGCCAACATCATTAAATAATATATCTTTTTCAATAATAGTAATTTGCGTATTGGCTTTAAATATTTTTTGATCTGTTTCAAATTTGCCTATATCCTTATTGATTTCTGCAGTTGTGCCAACTTTTATTCTTTTGTCAATGCGGGAATATTGATTTAATATTTCAATTTCCATACGAATATCGTCCCCGATAGAATCACCGCTATATTTTATTTTTGAAAGTTTTAATTTGATGGATTTAACCATAGTATTTTAATTTAGCTTTATTAATACTAATCGTATCAAATTTTTCCTAAAAGATAAAAAATGTTAGAAGTGTTAGAAGCTCGGTTTCCAACATTTCAATGTTATAATATGAAATTTAAAATATTTTCAGCTCTTTTTTTCCAAGTATATTGTTTTATATCGGCCAGCGCTTGCTGGCTTAAGTGATATCCTAACATTTGACTGGATTTAAGCATTTTGATGGCGCGCGCTAAATCAGGTGCGTTATCGGGCTTAAAAAATAAAGAATTTTTATCATTTAAAACTTCTCTAAGAGCCGGTAAATCGGAAGCTACAATTGGCCGGCCCGAAGCCAAATACTCAAAAAGCTTTAACGGCGAAGAATAATAAGCGAGAGAGCTGTCCGGCGAAGGAAGAACCAGAGCGTCCATGGCTTTCATATATTCGGCCATGCGATTGTACGGCTGGTAACCGATAAAAATACATCGTGAAAAGACGTTAAAACGCTGGGCCAAAGATTTATATTCTTTGACCTCCGCTTCATCGCCTCCCACAAACACCATTTTTATTTCTTTATCCAAAAGCGGCAGGGACTCAATCATTGTTTTAAGACCCTTTTCCTGTCCTAAAGTTTTAAATTTTCCTACATATCCCACCAAAAATTGGTCTCTGGGCAGACTCAATTCCATTTTTAATTCCTCGGCGCTCTTGTTAACCGCCTCAAATACATCCAAATCAACTCCGTCGTGAGCAACTAAAATTTTAGATGACTCAACCCCCGCTTTGATTAGCGAATTTTTAAGAACTTCGGTAATTGCGACTATTTTGAAGGCCTTCCGCCAAATTCTTTTATATAAACTCGGGCGATTCGGCAATTTATGCATTTCATAAACAAATTTATAATTTGAAAAACTAAAAAGCCATAATGTAAATTGATCGCGGGAATAAATTATATCAAAATTGGCATCGCGTAACCGCCAAACGCTAAAAATCGCGAACGAAATAGATTCAATAAAATTAGCCACCGGCCCGAGAACGCTGGAAAATAAAATCAAATCAATAATTGGAATTTTCTTAATACTGAAAGATTCTTTTACGCCATAATAACTGAACGGCGAATCTTTAATGGGATTAATGCGGCGCGGAATTAAGAGTTCAATCTGCCAGCCGGCGGACGCAAAGGCCTCGCACATTTTCATTATCTGAAAGCCATGCGCTTTTGTCGTCGGTATTCTGGAATTTGTTATATATACTATTTTCATTCTATTTTTTTAAAACAAAAAAATGATGCAACGGGTTTTCAAAAACAATATAATCATTCTTGATGGTAAACCCCGATTTTTTTATGTCGTTTTTAATTCGTCTTAGCGGATAATCATACTTCCCTATTTCCCAATAGTGCTCTCCTTTAAATTGATGCTTTACTGGGTAAGGCAATTTTAAGATAAGTTTCAATTCCGATAGAAAAGGCAATTTAAGAAAAAATCTTATTGCCGGGCCGAAATGCGGCAAGGAAACAATCACCATATTTTTAACAACCCGCTTTATTTCAGAAAGGGCATTACTAAATTCATCATAAGAAAGATGCTCGAGAACTTCAGCGCACAAAACAATATCAAAGCTATTGTCATCAACCGGCATATTCAAAACCGATGCCGTTATATCGGGGTTCAATGACGAATCAATATCCAGAGTTAAAATTTCCAACCCAAGATTTTTTAAATAGGCCGGAACTACTCCGTCGCCTTTTCCTATAACTAAAACTCTTCTGGGATTAAACGCCAAAATTTCTTTTATCTGATGCCAATAACTCACCCACCTGCCTTTGTCGTTATAATCGGGAGAAAAGTAATTAGTCATCGGCTCATCTCCTTTGCGATTTTATCGATAAAAATATTCAAATTATGTTTTTCAATCACAATGTTTCTTAATTCCTGGCGCAATGTTTCATTTTGATAAAGTTTTTTATCCAGAATATTTTTCAGTTTATTTTTTAAATCTTCAAAATCTTTTTCCCTGAAAATTAAACTACCGGCAAACACTCGGGGGAAAACATCAGAAAAAGCGGAATTTGAAGTCAAAGGAATAATCTCCATAGCCATCGCCTCTAATATAACTTTATCCAGCCCTCCGAAAGTTACCGCGTTAACCAAAATATCGGCGCTTTGAAAATGTTCGGGCATGTCTTTGTAAGAAACTGGACCTAAAAATTCTACATTTTCTTCTATTCGTAAATTTTTCACCAATTCTTTTAAAGACCCCAGATATTCTTTGTGATAATTTTGAATTACGCCTCCGATAATTTTTAATTTGAGGTTGTAACCTGATTTTATTAAATCTGCTATAGCATTTATAACAAAATCATGCCCTTTTGACGGAGTAATTCTCCCAACCGACAAAATTGTTACTTCAGAAATTGTCTCCCTACGGGAGATCTCTCGAAGGGAGAAAAATTTATTCACGTCTATCCCATGCCCCGTGATTATTCTTTTTACCGTATTAACGCGCATTGCCGCTTCATGGGCGGTAAAAACTTTTTTACAAAAAATAACCGCTAATTTCAACTGCCAATGGGACGCCACGCCGGTGTACCACATATATATTGGTTTTCCGTAAAAAAACGCTACCGGCGCCGCCAAAATAACATACTTGGGAATCATGTGAACTAAAATCGCATCCGTTTTACCAATAACTTTAAAAAGACCTGAATAAAATCCATAAATTTTTCTTAAAAATCCAGCTCCTTTTTCTTTTCCCATACTCACCACTTCCATATTGGGCATTGTCGGTTCCGATTGTTTTTCAAGTGCCAGAATATAAATTTGTTCAAATTTTTTGGCCAACCTGTCCCACCAATCAATAAAGGCACCCAGATTGGAGTCATTGATATCGTATTTTTGGGTAATAATAAGTAATTTCACGTTAATTTTCTTTTTATTAAACTAAAAAATTTAGCAAGTCCAAAAGCCGCGAATACAAAAAGCAAACCATTAATTGGCGACTTGGTTCTCCCTCCGCCTATCGCCGTCGGACCGGTAATTAAAGCAAAATAAAATATCACTATTGCGATAAAT
The DNA here is from genome assembly GCA_018826255.1 of Patescibacteria group bacterium. GTDB lineage: Bacteria > Patescibacteriota > Minisyncoccia > UBA10092 > UBA10092 > UBA10092. Next base: position 5,136 of record JAHJZO010000037.1, read on the forward strand.
ATTACTATGGGCAAAATATCTCCGTAATTTTTGTTGACTAACAGATATATAAATGCCGATAAAAACGACATAAAAATCGCTACCCAGAAAAATTTACTTCCCCAATAAATCAAAAAACCGGCAAAATCCATATTATTTAATGTTTTTAATATAGAAGCAAAATCAAATCTTAAAAACAATTCAAACGGAATGAAGGGCGACTTGGCCGGAATTCCTAAAATATCAATAAACAGTGATTTGTAACCATTTGCGATAAAAAATGAAATCATTGATTTAGAATAAATGTTGAGATACGCGAGTTTATGATCTTTAATCCCGATCAAAGCCGCATCAAATAATTCATCGGAGCCCTGAGGGGTTAAAATCCTATCTTGGCCCACAATAGCTACTGCCCTATTCTGAACATCCGACAGCGGGCCGGCTTCTCCCAAGTATCTTAAAACCGCGCCGTAGTGGTCAACAAAAATTACATAACCCTGCATACCCGCAATCTGCCAGCTGTTGATGCTTATTTTGTTGCGAATCATCCATGGACTTAAAATAAGAAAAAAAATAGCGACGAAAACACCCGCTTTTCTAATAACCGACCGCCAATCAAATCGTTCTTTATAGATAATAAAAAGAATGGCAACCGGCCAAAAATAAAACATAATTGGCCGGATTAAAGTTGCGCCGCCAAGCAAGGCGCTAGCGCCCCAAAGGTTCCTTTGATTTGATGTTTTTAAATATTTAACAAAACAATAGACGGAAAACAGCAAAACGGGAGTGAAAACGCCCTCCGTCAAAATTGAAACGCCTAAAAACAAACCCAATGGTTCTATGGCCGACAAGATCCCCGCCGTAAATGCTGTTTTTTCGGAAAAAATTTCTCCGGCAATAAGATAAATTAAGGGTGCGGCAAAAGCGGCAATTAAAGCGCCGAAAAACATTGCCGGAAGAAAAGAATAAAAAATTAAATAAATCAGCGCTAAAAACAAAGGATAGCCGGGAGTCCGGAAATTTGTCGGAGTGTAGGGAGTGGCGTTGTCAAAAGAAAAAATTCCATGTTCAATAAAATTCCTGGCTATGGTCATGTAGCCCGGAGAATCGCCGCCTTGATAAAAATCAAAGCCAAACCTTTCCAGAATTATTGCCGCCACAATCAATTCCAGAAACAGCATTAAAAAATAAAGAAACCAAAAATTTTTTCTCCGAATCGTCATTATTTGTTATTTTTAGTTGTATTTTCCACAAGAAAAAAGTATTGATTATCCAAGGTCTTTATTGGTGTTAATGATAGCTGTTTTAAGCTTAGTTTATCGTATAGTTCACCAATTAAATCCAAATTATCGGATATAATAATAGCGGTAAAAGGAAATTCGGCTCGCTTTTTTAAAAATAGCAAATCTTCAATAAGATAACTTGTTTTTGTGAAATTTAACAATGGCATATCAAAATAATATTCCCAGTTTCTATAATTCTGTAAATACTCTTTAGGATCAATCAGCGCGAATCTTTTTTTAAGTTCTTCTTCCGGCAATTGAGTGTCAATGATATTAATCATAAAAACTGCCTTTTCTCCATCCGCAATTTTTTGCATCTTTTTGGTAAAAGCAATGTCGCTATCTGACAGTGGGGCATGGTTGGGCCCAAAACGCGAACTGCTGATAAGAACGATTTGTACCGCAAAAAGCGATAATATTATTACCGACATAAATAATATCAAAATCCGACTAAGCGCCCCAAGAGATCTGAATTTGGCAAACGCTAAAAATAGCATCCAAACAACTGAGCCCAGTACAATCCCAATTATAGGGGCGGTTATCGGCCCCGTATTGTCTTGAAAGCCGACAATTGGCAGTAATAATCCTTGGACAAAAACAGCAATGATTAAAAGTGCGGGAATTTTAAGTGAAAACAGGGCATATCCGGTAATTTTTTTAAGTTTAACAACAGCCGCGACTGCCAAAACTGTCAAAAATGGCAGCACATAAATCAGAGGGGTGATTAATGGAAAAAAATAGCGCTTAATTTTTTGTATGCCAAGCGGCGCTGTCAATATATAAAAATTATATAAACCGCTCATAGAAACAAATGGCCGAACTAAACCCTCAACTCGTGTGATAAACCCTAAATTGGTTCCGTTTGCGCCAAAATTAAACGACCCATAAATATCAAGCAGGGTATTATGCCAGCCAAGATATGCTACTTTTTGGACCATCTGCAAAGCAAATCCAAGTACTGGAGCCGAAGCCCAAAATATTATCAATAATGAGATGATTCGAATTTTATGCGAAAAAGGTAACTTATATAGACAAATAGCAGATAGGCCAGCCAAATAAACAAAAATAAAAAAGGTTGAATTAAAACTGGTAAACGCTAATAAAAAATAAGCTACCCAGATGGATAAAATATAGCGCCTGGTTATTTGCGGTGAAAAAGCGGTTGACTTAATGTAGTTAATCGCGAATATGCTTAGCATCAAAATTAAAAATCGCAACATGTTTTCCATTGGGATAAGATAAAGTTGCTTGGCGGTCACCAGAAAAACTTGGGAGACGCCGAAATAAAGTACGGCGAAAAACGCTATGTATTTATTATTGGATACAAGTTTAATAAACACATACAAGAAAGTTAAGCTAAGAAGAGAAAGAATGATGGGCAACAATCTTAGTAAAAATAGATTTTCGATTCCTAATTTCATCATAAACACCGTCGGTATGACATAAAAGTTTGGATAGTGCGTATAATATAGTTTTTTCCCGATTAAACTGCCATTTACAATTCCGCCCGCATGCTGTTGTAATTCAGGTTCATCAAAATACTGCGCTATTTTTCCATACCCCGATGGCAGTTGAAGAAAATAGTGTTTAAAAAATCCATCTCGCGCAAAATAACGCGCCGTCAGTAAGGTGAACGACGAGCCTTCATCCATAATGTTTTCCGGAATAGCCCAAACGACCAAAAATGTTGCGATTATTGTTAGAAAAATCACAAATAACAAATTGGCGGTTATTATTTTTTTAATCGTTAAAATACTTAAATAAAACATAGGTTTTTATTTTTCAATTATTTTTTATTTAAATTTTTCAGCTCGTAATCCATCATTAAATTGACCGGGCGGTTTTATGAGCAAGAACTTTTTTCAACAAAAACTCGGCCAAATAAGAGCCATCCTGGCCTGTTACACCGGTTATCAGGGCTGTTTTAACTTGTTTTTTCATACTCATATCATTAAATAAATATGAGCTTTAGTCAATTGGAACTTAGCCATTTGGGATTGTGGATACCGGGTCTTTTTTGCGGATACTCAAAAGGGATTTTTTGCGCCACGACGGTAATAAAAGAAAAGGCGTCTTTTAAAAATGGCAAAAAGTTATTTGATTCAATAATCTTAAATCCGGCTCTTTCAATAGTAAATTCCGCTGTTTTCCGCGTAAACGCGTTTATATGTTGAACGGCTTCATATCCTAAAAATCCCAAAAGTAATTTGTTTAATTTTAAATACAGCCAATTGGAAGGAATGGTCGGAACTCTGACAAAAATTAATCCGTTCTCTTTTAAAGTTTTGTGAAAATTCCGCAGCAATTGATGCGGCGACACGACATGCTCCAAAACATTGGAACACCAGATCGCGTTAAATGATTCGGCATTTTCTCGCCATTCATCTTCAAAATTGTACTCATCAACATCTAACCCTAATGACTTGGAAAATTTTACCGCTTCCGGTAAAACTTCAATACCTTTGGAGCCCGGCCCGAAATGAATTAAAAACTCCCCCCAAGCCGAACCGATATCTAGCACTCTTTTTTTATCAAGATTATATTTTTTGAGAGGCATCGCAAGTTTCAATGGCAAAAATCTAAAATATTTTTCCCACAAAACAGCGCCTTCATCAATAGAAAGAATTCTTTCTTTTAACTTTGAATTTTTTTCAGAAAATATTTTTTTATATATTTCTGCGATATTCATATAAATATAAAATGCCCGACATAAGCAACATGATCAATGGCGGTATTGATGGAATAAAATAACGCAATTGGCTTTGGGCGTCAACAAAAAATATGTAAAATCCGATATTTAATAAAATCCAAAATCCCAAAACAACAGCCAAATGCTTCTCCTGTTTAAAAATCCGCCAAAATCCCAAAATCAGAATCAGAATCAAAATCGGCAAAAGCCATATAAATACGGGTAAATTCTGCCAAACTTTCTCAAAAAATATCAGAACATTATCAAATGAAAGCCATCCGCCGAGAAGTTCAGTTTCCAGGCCATGCCCGCTCAATTCTTTGATACGATAACCGTAAGTGAATGGCGAGCCGAAAAAATAAAAGTTGTAAATCCACTGCGGCAAATAAACTAAAAAAGAAGCCGTGCTAAATGCAATGCTCTCTCGGTATTTTTTAAGCCCTATCAAGATTAAAAAAATCAGCGGCAAATATAAAATATTCGCCACCCTGACCAAGGCCGCGGCGCTCACAATGGCGCCTATTAAAATAACTGAAATAATCGTTAACTTTTCCGCATTAAATTTTTTTATAAAATAAATAAAATCCCAAAAATAGTAAAACCGCTGACAAATAATCGGCGCCAATCACTACCCACATCTGATAATGGAAAGCAGGGAGCCATCTCGGAAAATCGGCCAATTTTAAAATCGCAAAAAGCAAATACGGATAAAAAGTAAAAATAGTCGCGGTAAGCAGGGCTAGAGACCTTTTTTTAAAAATCTCAAAAGCCGTTAAAGCAGTTAAAACAATTGCCAAACTAAATAATAAAAATGCTTGGACAATAAAAACGATCTTAGCAATCTCAATCGGGCTACCGGCACCGGTTAAATATACAATCGGCGCTAAAAATAACGGATAGCCGATATTGGCGACATTCGCGATGGGAGAAAATTCCGCGAATGACCGCGCCAAATTAAAATAATTATTTTCATCCGGCCAGTAAGAACCGCCAAAATTCGGCCGGAATCCATCCAATTGCATATCGGTAAAAGGAATATTGTTCATAAACAGAAAAACCATTAAAAATCTCAACAAGATTAATCCGACAATCCCCCACCAAAATAAATTTTTATTTACTCCATTCATTTTTAATTAAAAAATCTATACTTTATCAGGGTGAAAATACTGACAATGCCGTCCTTAAATCCCAATTTTTTCCCTTCTTTTTTCGTTCTGGGGAAATATTGAGTCGGCACTTGAATGATTTTTTCCTTTCTCTTAAGAAGCTTCGCGGTAATTTCCTCGCAAATTTGAAAATGGTCGCTTTTTAATTCCAAGGAATTCCATAAATCCCTGGTCATTACTTTATACCCATTATTAACATCTTTTATATCGCCGCCATATAACAGCTCCGTTGTTAAACTGACTAATTTCCCGCCCCACCAATAAATACTTGCCGGTTTGTTTGCCGTCCTATAACCGAACACTGCCCTGGTTTCTTTATTTATAATGGGCCTGATTAAATTATGATAGTCGCCGGGTTCGGTTTCCAAATCGGCATCTTGAATAATTACAATATCGCCACTTGCTTGTTTTAATCCTGATTTAATCGCCGCGCCTTTACCCAGATTTTTTTGATGCTTAATAAATTTAATTCTTCCCCTATCCATTAGTTGGGTTAAAATTTCTGACGAGCCATCAGACGAACCGTCGTCAACCGCGATAATTTCTTTTTCAAGGTCTAAATCCTCAATTTTATTGATAATTTCTTTTACGGTTTTAGCTTCATTAAAGACCGGAATAATTATTGAAATTTTCATAGTTTTGTAGCTTCCACAAAATACCCCATAGGAGCGGGTTGATTTAACTTTAATTTTTCCGGAATTATTTCGTCAAAAGCAACCGCTAATATATAAAATAAAAATTTTATAGGCCAAAAAAATAAAAATGGGCTGATTAAATAAACGGCCGCCGAAAAACGTTCTCCGACAGGTTGGATTAAATATCTTTCAAATCCTGACTCTTTCAATAATTTTTCTAAAGCCCCGCTGGTAAAGCGCCAATAATCAACGGGTTCTTTGGTTTCGTTAAAAATAAATGGACTGGTAAAAAATATTTTGCCGCCGGGTTTCAAAATTCTGTTTATTTCCCGCAGTGTTATAGAAGGATTTTCCAAAATATAAATAACATTAAAAAGAAGTACCGAATCGGCAAAATTATCAGAAAACGGCAATGGTTTGTTTAAATCAGCGATAACATCGGGGCTTGTTTCTTTATTAATATCAACTCTTATGAACTTTTCCGGTTTAATTTGCCAAAACCTTTTATGGCTTGGATTGAGACCGCTTCCCAAGTCAACAATGACGCCGTTAATATTTTTCACACGCTCGGCGATTTTCAAATTAAAAAGAGTCCGGGCAATAGTTTTCCCACGATAAGTTTCTTTAAAGAGATTTATAAGATAAACCATAACCCTATTGTTAAATAAATGCCGAATTTGGTCAATCACAAACCGAGGATCTCCTTGCCGTAAGAAATAAAACACCGCCAGATTCCTCTGGCGGCATTACTAGTCATGACGTCTTAAATAACTTAAAACTTGCTTGAATCCCCGAAAAATTAAACTCGGGGACAATTTAATTTTATACGGCGCAATACTGCGATAATAAGCATAGAACAAAAAATATACATACTGGAAAAATCTGTTGGGAGGTAGTTCTATCAGTAATTTTATCATAGGAATTAATAAGGGAAACCTTACGGCAATGCCACAAAATTTGTGAAGATTAGTTAATCTTTCTCTGTCTTTGGACCTGGGAAATTTTAATATGGTCTTGGTAAAAACCGAGGGTGTTATATCTCCCAATTGTTTTATTCCTCCGTAGGGTAAATAACCGTGTTCTGTGCAATATTTTTCTATTGGCGTTTTAGGGAAGGGCAAAAGAATGGTAAAGTGTGCGTACCCGACTTTTGCCTTAATATTTAAAGCGATAGTTTTAAAAGCGTTTCCTATCGGATCTTCAACGGGCAGCCCAATAATATTTTGAGAAAAATTCTTTATGCTGTATTTATTGAGAATACGAAAGGTGTTTACAAGTTGTTCGTTTGTTATTCTTCTTTTAAGAATACTATTGGCGACAAACTCATCTCCTGTTTCAATTCCGCAATTAGCCCATTGCATCCCAGCTTCATGTAATGCTTTGATAATATCTTCATCGATTAAATTCGCTCTGAACTGTGCCGAAAAAGGAATTGAAATTTCCTTTTTATATTGTCCGCAAAACTCATAAATATAATCTTTAGGTAATAAATTAATAGCGTCATCAACCACGCTGAAATAATCAATAGTTGATTCGCTCTTAATTTTTTTCATTTCGGTGATTACATTTCCGACACTCCTCCAACGAACTATTCTGTGACTGTTCTCCCTATAAATTTCATTATACTTTGCGTTAAAACAGTAAGTGCATTTAAATGGACACCCTCTTCCTATCATCACGATAGACGTGCGTCCCAAATGATGACGTCCTTTTTCGTCCATTAAAAATACTTTTCTGTCAGCAAAAGGAACTTCGTCTAAATCGTCAATTAGAGACACAACTGGATTTTCCTTCACCAAATTTCCGCAACGGACGATAAGATTAGAAATCTTTGAATAGTCCTCATGGTCTTTCATACACTGAAGAAAAGAACGAAAAGCTCTTTCCCCTTCGCCAACACAAATAATGTCAATGTGTTGATGTGTATAGATTTCCTCGGGATTAAATGTATAATGCGGCCCGCCAAAAATTGAAATAAAATCAAGTTCGGATTTCAATCTTTTATTCAAAGAATGAAGTGTTTTATGCTCAAAGGTCATAACGCTATAGGCAATAATATCCGGATTTATTTCTTTTATTTGCCATATAAGTTTATCTTCGCTAATTAAATCCGCTTGGTAAAAATAAACAATAAAATTTTCTTCCTTGGCAATAGCGACAAGAATCTGCGGGCCCAATCTTTCGATTCCATATATAGAATCAACGATAAATACTATCTTTTGAACGGAGTCTTCGCGCATACTGATTTTTCTCCTCTCTGAAATTAAATTGTAAAAGACCTTCTTAAATTTTTAATACTCTAAAACAATACAATATCGATGTCAAACGCGCAATTTTTGTATTGAAGCATTGATTTTGTTGAATAAATAAATCAAACCTACCGAAGCAAACATGAATATAAATGGCTGAACCTGAATCCTGAATCTTGCCAATTCGGGCATAAGATGACTTATAACATCAAAATAAAAAATAATACCGATAATATAAAAAATAAGATTTATTGGTTTAAATTTAAATAAAGATATAGCCCCCCCCACTAAAAACAAAATACTAATGATTGGCCAAAAAAAACCTGAAGCCAATAATATCCGTTCGCCCCACGAAATATTTAAAATCTTATTCCAGGCCTCAGAAAAATGTCGCGCTTTTATAAGACCGAAAATTTGGCTTTGTATTTTAAATTCCTTAAACCCCCAATAATAACCCAATGAAGAATAAGAATTGCTGATAAAAAAGTTAGGCAGAGAGAGAACAGATATTTTTACATAATCAAAAAAATTGTTTTTAATGCCCAACACTGCTTCTTTCATCAGTATCTCAGATCCTTTAGTGGCTGAGACAGAAAAACCTTCGGTAATTTTGTAAGCGCGGGTATAACCATCGTTCAAATTTTTAAAATTTCCTAAATAAACTTGAAGGGCATTAAAATTTGTAACATAAAGACTAAAGCCCTGCACTGAGGTGATTTGCCAGGTGTCAAGAACAATTTTATTACGAATTAACCATGGTGCTATAACGAGAAGAAAAATTAAAGATGCCAAACCTGCTATTCTTAAAGATTTTAAAAAGCCGTTTTTTTTGAAAAATACAAATATCGCGAAAACCGGCCAGAGATATAAAGCGTTGGGTCTGGTCAAGGCGCAAATACCTAATAGTCCGGCTGAAAAATATAAAAAAACATGGGAATTTTGTTTTAAATACAGAATAAATAAATAAACGCTTAACAAAAATAGCGGCATGAATAATTGTTCGGACATTATGGTTCCCGTCAAAAATGTCGCCCATGGCTCAAGAGCAACCAAAAGACCGCTTAACCATGCAATCTTTTCATTAAAAAGTTCTCTGGCAATTAAATAAGCTAGTGGCGCGGTAAAAGAAAAAACTATGATACCAATCGAAATAGCATATTTGAAAGAGCCAAAAATCAGATAAATAAGAGCTAGCCATAACGGATAGCCAGGTGTCCGAAAATTATTAGGCGATGTTTGATCGGGATCTGAAAAATTACCATGTTCAATAATATTAAGCGCGATTGCTTTATAAGCCA
>JAHJZO010000038.1 GCA_018826255.1 Patescibacteria group bacterium
AAAAGATTTTCGCTTACGGGACTATTACCCTCTGTGGTCGGCTTTTCCAAAACCGTTCAACTAATCAATTTTCCAGTTTATATACTTTCCTTTCATATTGCTATGAAAACGATTATTCCTTACAACCCCCACCCGACACTTTCTTGCGAAAGCGTCAGACGGGTTTGGACTCTTCCCTTTTCGCTCGCCGCTACTGGGGGAATATTATCACAATATTATTCATGAGTCCGACTATCCGGACCCGTGAATAATAAAGTGATTCTTCTTTTCTTTTCCTCCGGGTACTGAAATGTTTTACTTCCCCGGGTTTACTTCTTCATCTCTTACGGATGAAGATATGGCGACATTACTCGCCATGGGTTGCCCCATTCGGACATCGCCGGATCAAAGGTTGCTAGACACCTCCCCGACGCTTATCGCAGTCACGCCACGTCCTTCATCGCCTTTTTGTGCCAAGGCATCCACCATACGCCCTTAATAACCTACTCATCCCGTACATAAGTACGAGTTTTCTTCTAACTTACAAATTTGTTTTTATACCTGTGTGCCCTGCATAGCTTTATGCGACGCAGGGTTGTTGATTAAACGTATTTATTTTTCAATGTGCTTTTATCAATCACTGAACCGAGAAACAAAAAACCGCTTGGAAGCGGTGGAATCCGACAAAAACTGACACAAACGAACTATCTGGATCCGCCTCCTTTGTTTTTGTATGTTTTAACTCTATTCATGATGTAGCTACACTATATCAAATACTTATCAACAATGCAAGCCCTGTATATCATCTTCCAGAACGGCCGCCAGAGGCGGCCGTTATTGCACAAAGTGCACTGGAAGTTGTATTACCGGGCAAGCCCCCTATTGACAGTTAGACTGAATGATGCGCTCTGCTCATTTGAACGAGCAACCGGACGAGAATATACCCTTATTCTTGTCCCTGAAATGCCGGATGAACAAATCCATATGTCGCAAAGCGGGAAGCCTTTACCGTCGGGTTTCGACATGAGTCCTGAAAAAATTCTGGCAATGACACTAGAGAGGAGAAAAAAATCTTAAAGGATTACAAATCAAACCGTAGTGCATCATGGCGACGCCTACGGTTTTTTATTTATTAATAAATTATCATAAGCGACCTCGAGGTTTCTTATGATGTAACAACTCTAGTTTTTATTAAAATGAAGAAATAGAAAATTAAAAACGACATAGGGGCTTGATGCCCTCTATGTCGTCATTTTAGTAGAATTAATCAAAGATAATAATTTCTCTTCTCCGAATTGTCTTTTTATATACCAACAAAATTTTGAAATTGGTATCTCAAAAATTTCGGACAATAACTTCAATTTTGCGTGGAATGGAGGTCTTTCTCTTCTGCGGAATAATTCCAACTGGCAAGGGATGTTATGGAAATCTTCTAAAAATTTTATTAACAATTCCTGCGGACAAAGAATATATCCCGCGATTTCATCGCAGATATTTTCTTCTTCTTTATTCGGGAAAATCATAGGGCTTTCTCTATACGGCTTCTGCCTAGGTATTTCATATTCATTATAATCGTAGGTGTGGAGAATGTGGCCAATTTCATGACCAATGGTAAATCTTTTTTGAAAAAGCGAATCCGATTGACCTACATAAACACGAAACCCCCACCGAACAGGAGAAAGAATCCCACCCTTTTTGCTCTGAAAATCTTCAATAATTTCTATATAGTTATCAGTCAATCTGGCAAGTAATTTAATCAATAACTCAAAATTTATAGGTATCTCACCTCCGCTTTTGTAATAGAGAACTAAAAGATTGTCAATTTGCTGACGCGTTTCAGCATCAATATTTTTCAAAAACATTGGTCACCTCCTCTAAAATGTAAAAGGACTGAATTGCTTATCGTATACCACACCCTAAAATTACTTGTCCAGCGCGGATTCAGTGTAGACGTTGCGGGGGTTCCAGAGGAGCCAGCCGGCAGTGAGGCCGGAATCATAAACCGCTTGCTTTTCCTTGCGGACCATTTCATCGTTGTAAACGGCTCCGATATTAAAATCTTGAAGCCACGGTCTTAATTTTTTTAAATCTTTTTCAGGAATCTGGGCTTTTCCGCTTTCAATCGTATTGAAAACAACTTCATATGGATAGTCGGCCGGATTGGTAAAACCGAAGTTGCCCGGCAAATAATGCGACGGATAAATCATCGGACAGATATAATCAAAATAATCATAAAGCTCTTTGAAAACTTGACCGATTTTAAGGTCGTCGGTTCTCAACATGCTGTAAGCGAAAATATCGATTGAAAGTTTTATTTCCGGATCATATTTTTTTAATTCGGAAGTTAAATATTGCGCGAATTCATTTATAACTTGATTCTTTGCTACCGTTCTGTCTTCTGGGGGGAAATTAACATTTTCGTCTTTAATGAAAGCCGGATAACGGATATAGTCAAAATTTATTTCATCAAACCCTGCGTCTATCGCTTCTTTGGCTATAGAAACATTAAACTCCCACGCTTCCCTATTTTCAGGGTCAAACCAATACAGTCCTTTTTCATCTTGCCAAAGCGTTTCGTCACTTTTCTTAAAATACCAATCCGGATGATTGGTTATTTGCGAATCATCTTGAAAAACAACAAATCTGGCAATAGCGTAAATGTTTTTTTGATGAAGTTCGCTTACTAAGCTTTTTATATAATCACCCAAATGGACGCCGCTGTCTTTAACGTCGATGACCAATGTATTAATTTCTGTTTCATCGGCAATGCGGATTAAATCATTAATTCCTTCGGAGCTGGCCGTCCATTTAGTCGAATAAATGCCTTTTTGGGGAAATATATTTAAATGTCTATTTTGAATTTTTTCACTTTGGGGTTTTTCTAAAATATTAGAAATAGTAAATATGCCAAAAAGAAAAACCAAAGCTATAAGGGTGGCGCCATACAATTTCATGCGCCTATATTATTATTCAAAAAGTCTAAAATCTGTTGTTTTAATTCCGGTTCGGCATTGAACATTCTCGTGGCATGGCCGGCTTGTTCGTATTTAATAATTTCTTTGTTACTTGCCTTTGAAATTTCAAAAAGCTTTTCCACCGATTCAAAAGCGTAGATATCGTCATAACTAGCCACCAGTAATAAATTTTGGCGATAGTTGCGCGCAGCAATTTCTGTTTTTATTCCACAATAATTTATCCCCGGCGAAAGAGCGACAATTATTTTTGGTTGATGCTTGGCGCCAAAAATCATGGCGACATTGGCGCCAATCGAACCACCGACCAAAGCCAGCTTAGTTTGTGGAATTTTATTTTCCAGCCATTGCGCCGCCGCCTCGGCGTCATAAATCATCTTATCATAATCGACCTGGGTAAATTCTTGCCATGAGCCCATTTCCTCCGGCCATGCCTCAGAATCACCGTGCCCTCGTTCATCAATATTCAGGACATTATATCCATTTTGCCATAAAAATTCCGCGAATTCACTAAAATCGCTTCTATCGCCGGGCAAAATATGCAAAAGTAAAACCGACCGCAGGCTTTTAGCGTCATAGTAATCTCCGACAATTTTAACACTATCTTTAGTCTGAAAATTAACAGTTTTTTTCACGATCTTTTAAAAAATAAAGAAATAAAAAAGAAAACAATTCCGGAAAGAATAACTGCCGGTCCGGGAGGAAAACTAAAAATGTTGGCTATGATTAATCCGGCGCTTGTCATTAAAACTCCCAGAACAACGCTAAATCCCAGGAAAGATTTCAAGCTCCACGCTATATTTCGCGCCGAGGTCGCCGGCAAAATTGTAAGCGCGCCCATAAGCACCGAACCGATAAGTTTGATTCCCATAGCAATACTCAAAGCGAATAATAAAAGAAAACAAAGATACGCCATATCAGGTTTGGCACCGATTGATTTTGCCAAATCGGGAGCAGCAATACTTAATGTTAATCGTCGAGAAAGAACTAGAGTTAAAATAAATATTATGATTGAAGCGACGATTATAATGGCAGCATCATAGGGTTTTACGGCAAAAAGATTGCCAAACATGCTTTCAAAAAGCTCGTGATCAGGCACTAAAAGAACACCGAGCGCTAAAGTGGCGGTAAAAAAAGTACCGATAATCGCGTCAGGCGGCAGCATTGTTCTTTTTTCAATAAACCATGTGCCAAAAGCAGCGGCTACGAGAAATACCGCGGCGCCGAATATAGGATTAATGCCGAACAACAAAGCCAAACCAATTCCGGGCAAGGCAACATGCGATAATACATCCCCAACAAGCGCCATTCTTTTAACAACAATGAAGGCGCCCAATAAACTGGCCGATAAAGCGACAAAAATTCCTGAAATAAAAATAATTAAAAATTGACTATCCATGATCGTGATGTTGATGAAAAGCGCTTTCGCCGTAAAGTTTCTCAATTTGTTCGCTGGTTAATGCTTTCTTGGGTTCGCCAAAACATAGATTCTCTTTATTGAGACATAAAACTTTGTCGGCATAACGATAAACGATATTAAGGTCATGAGAAATAATTAAAACCGTCATTCCGCGTTCATCCTGAAGTTTGTGAAGCAGATTATAAATACTTTCTTCTCCGACAACATCAACGCCCGCCGTCGGTTCGTCAAAAAGCAGCACGTTTGGATGTTTTAAAATAGCCCAGGCGATTAAAACTTTTTGAAATTGTCCCCGAGAAAGATTCGCAAGCCGCTGGTTGAGTATTTCCGGTTTCAGACCAACCGCTCTTAATTCATGGGCTATTGCTTCCAAAAGCTGGCTATCTTTGAAAAACAGTTTGTCTGATTTTAAAACAAAAAATTCTTTTACGGTTAAAGGCAATTCGGCCTTTTCAAAAAGCTTCTGGGGCACATAGCCAATGCGCGCGTCTTTGCGCCATTTAATTTCTCCGTCAAAAGAAATTAATCCCAATAATGCCCGAAAAAGAACGGTTTTTCCGGCACCGTTTGGTCCAATAATCGCCAAAACATCACCTTCGTTAACGGAAAAAGAAACATTTTTCAAAACCTCCTGTTTATCAAAGCCCACTGAAAGACCACGCACATTTAATATCGGATTGGTATTTTGTTCTTGATTTTTACGATCCTCATTATCCAAATGCGACATATTTTACATTTTCTACATTATTGACTAAATCATATCATCGTTACCAAATTCTGCTATAGCAGAATTTAGCACCATTATTAAATCTTTGATACAAGATTGAAAAGTTTGCGAAACTGGTAATCTTTCGAGCCAAGGTTCTCAGTTAATATAACATCCAACCAAAAATCGGACAAATTAAATACTAACTTTATGAAATTAATTTCATTTTCACAAGGAAAAGGCGTTATCCATACGCTATCTTGAAGTTTTGCAAAATATAAATCTTTTAATTTGTTGCGCAAAGCTTCGCGGGCTGCTTTCTCTTTTTCTGGTATGTCAAAAATTACCATTCTCCATTTTTTATCCCATATTTTCGGCTTTTCAAGGCACAGATTATCAATATCGAAATTTTTTAAATATTTCTTCCCTTTTTCGGTAATGTTAACGCTTATAGTATCTTTTCCCTCTTTTACATATTCAATTTTATTTTGACTCTGTAGTTTATATAAAGCGTGGCGAATTTGTGATTTTTTATATTTTTTCAGTTCTTTCGGCAATTGTTTTAAAAAACGCCTCACCCCAGCCGGAGATGAGAGAATTAAAAACAAACCGCCTCCGATTAATAGATATTTTAATATTTTCCTACCAATATTCTCCTGCCCCATATAGATATATTATATCATCGTTACCAATTCTTGCTAC
>JAHJZO010000039.1 GCA_018826255.1 Patescibacteria group bacterium
AAATATTTAAAATTAACATTATGTACAATAAATTTCAACCAAAAAAGACAGGATATTCTTTCAGAGATCTTGAAGTGTATCAAAAATCGATGGAATGCTCGGTTTTGATTCTGAAGGATTTCAAGCCAGCACTTACCAAACTGAAATATCCATACTTAGAAAATATGATTAATACCTGTTTATCTATTCCTTTATATGTGGGAGAGTCGCACGGTCAAAGATTTGGTGATTTTAATTTGGGAATAGCTACACTTGAAAAGGCAATGACCGGATGTAATAAAATGGTTATATTTCTCGAACAAGCCAATGGGCTCTACGGAATTAAAATAAATATTGATCTTGCCGAAGATCTAATCAAGCGCTACATTGAGTGCCGTACAAAGATGTTTAGGCTGGGGAAGGCATGGAAAAAGTATAGAAAAGAATATTCGGGGAATGAGGACGAAAAGAAATTTACTAGTTTTTAATTTTTTCCAACCGGTGAGAACCCTCCCGCCTCCGCAGGCAAATTAAAAACCCTTTATTTAATAAAGGGTTTTTAATTTTGCTTAGTCATTTTAATTGAGGTTAGGCGGCAACATCAACTTTTTCTTCAGCCTTTTCCTCAACATTTTCCTCAACAGCTCCTTCAACTTTCTCTTCGGTCATTTCAATATTGCAATCTGGGCAGTTTCCCGTTTGATCGGAAACGCGACTGCACTGTGAGCATTTATAAGCCATGGTTTTAGTTCGTTTAGGTTTTTAAAATTCACGCGGCAGCTCACGACTATTGCCACCAAGAAAATTCAAATTGAATTTCCTATTAGAGGATAAACAACAATATGACTCTTGTCAAGCCACCTGTTTATATCCGCGCTACATAACCGCTCTGGCAATGAGACCGATAATCAGAATCCCCAGGGAGTTGAACAAGAAAGAAACGGGGACAAAAAGCGAAGTTTTCATTTTGGAAAACCCCAGCATCATCAATCCCAATTCATCGGGGAGCGGAGAAGCAATTACCAGCGCTCCCAAAAACGCCAACGACCATCTGAAAATTCTTAATTTAAAAATTGATATTAATTTTTCTGATTTAGATTTTTTTAACAGATACAAAATATCTCCGGATAATTTATCCTTAACAAATCGGAAAATAATCATATCTCCAATCATCGCGCCGGCTCCGCCAAAAAGAGCCACTAAAATTACGGAATTGACCCGCGCGATTTCCGCGAGCACAACCGCCGCCGGCGCGGCGGTAAAAACCGAGGTAAAAAATATTCCCGCTATAAAACTTCCGAGTAGTTCCAAACTTTTTGAGGAGGCCAGTATATTTATAAAAACCCCGGTCTTCAAGAGAATGATCGCGATTAAAACGCTTAACGCGACAATGGACGCGTCTTTAATTAAATTATTTTTATGATTATTCATTTAAACAAATTTAATAATTCTTTTGCGAAAAAGCCATTTGCCAAATTCAACCGCCGAAATATTGATAATTCCTACGCCAACGACTCCCAACAACCAAACTGGCGGAAGCGAAATTGTGCTGAGAATTTGTTGGAACCATGGAATATATACCGCTGCGACAATTAGCAGCAATCCAATGCCGACACCGGCTGTGAGAGGTATATTAGAAAAGGGATTATAACTCAAAATGCTCTTCCCCAAACTGCGAAGTGAAAAGGTCAGGAAAAGCGTATAACTTGCGAAAGAGGTGAAAATAAAAGTCCGTGTTAATTCTTCGTTAAATCCCGCTTTGAGCAGGATGAAATATAAACAAAAAAGAAAAGCGCTACTTAAAGTACCAATGATTAAAATAAAAAACTTCATTTCGCGATCAAATAAATTTTTGTGTAATCTTTGAGAATGGTTTTCAATATCATTAACACCATCTTCAAAAGCAAATGCGATAGCGGGAAAACTATCGGAAAAAAGATTAATAAAAAGAATTTGAAGAGCATTGATTGGTATGGCAATTCCGGCCAATAGCGCGCCCCCGATTAAAAATACTTCATCCAACGAATTAGAGAGAAGATAAATAATAACTTTCCTGATATTATGTAAAATTCTCCTTCCCTCCTTTATAGCGGTCACGATTGTTTCAAAATTATCATCTAAAATAACTAAATCAGCCGCGCTTTTGGCTACATCAGTGCCCGAACCGACAGCAATGCCTATGTCAGCAATATGAAGCGCTGGCGCGTCGTTTATGCCATCGCCGGTTACTGCGACTACTTCTCCTCTTTCTTGATAGAGTTTGGTAATCATTACTTTTTGCTCCGGCGTCACGCGGGCGTATAAAGTCGCCTCGCGAGAACGCGCCTCAAGCTCTTCTCCGGTAAGATACATAAGATCGTCACCTGTAAGCACCACTCCTTTCCCATCAACTATCCCCAGTTCCCGCGCAACCGCTTCAGCCGTTCCTCGATGGTCTCCCGTTACAATAATGGTTTTAACGCCTGCCGCGGCAATTTCATTAATGGCTTGGGACACGTGGGGGCGCAAAGGATCGCGAAAAGTTATCAATCCGTCAAAATCGAGATTATTGAAATTTTGTTGGCGTAAAATATTTTCATGGCTCGCGCCGACAAGCTGGGATGCCACTCCCAGCACGCGTTCCCCGGCAAAAGCCCTTTTTTCGATTTCTGCGTTCACTTTTTCTTGTTCTTCTTGCGAGAGATTGGTAAAACCCAGAATAATTTCGGGAGCTCCGAAAAGAGCAAGACGAATGCCCGAATCGGTTTTAAAAATTGACGCGGAAAATTTATACTTTGAGTCAAACGGCAAACGATCAAGAATCGTTGATCGTTCTAAAACCCTTGTTAGTAGTACCCCTTTTAAGGCGGCGCCTTTTACCAAAGAGACTTCAAGCGCCCGCCCCCCCGATATTAGCCATTTTTCAGGAATATCTTGGGGGTTTTCTATAACCACATCGGTATTAAGCAGCGCGTAATTAAGTAGATTATTTTTATTTTCCGCGTTGTCATCTTTATAAGGCGCTACTGAAGTAAGTTCCATTTTAGCCTGCGTAAGCGTTCCGGTTTTATCGGTAAGAATAACGCTCGTTGACCCTAATGTTTCAACGGCCAAAAGCCTTTTAACAATTCCATTCCTAGTCGCAAGACGCTGCACCCCCACGGCCATAATCACGGTAAGTGTTATTGGCAATCCTTCGGGAACAGCCGAAACCGCCACGGCAACGGAAATTATAAACATATCATAGACATCCTTGCCAAAATAAAGGCCGAGACCAAAAAGTAATAATGTAAAAATCAATAATACACTTCCGGCATATACCGAAAAATGCTGAACGGAGCGTTGAAGAGGAGTAGGTTTCCGGTCTTTTTCCGCGACTAATCCGGCAATCTTGCCAAATTCGGTTTCGCTTCCCGTCGCGGTAACCACGGCATCGGCAAAACCCTGCATTACCAATGTGCCGCCAAATGCCATTGATTTTCTTTCACTTATTGCTGTTGCCGGAGATAATGGAAAAATATCCTTTTCTACCGGCAATGATTCGCCGGTAAGAATTGATTCATCTATTTCTAAACTATTTACAAATAAAATACGGACATCGGCGGGAACGCGGTCGCCCTGCGTAATGCGAATAATATCGCCTGGAACGAGTTCGGATGCGTCAATCTCATGTTCCTGGCCGTTACGGCGAACACGAGCGCGTACGCGGACATATGTTTTAAGAAGTTCAAGAACGGTTTCAGCTTTATTTTCTTGCCAAAAACCAAAAATCGCGTTCACAATGACGGCGGCAAAAATAACGCCCACTTCTATCCATGCGCCAAGAAAAATAGTAACAATGCCGGCGATTATCAAAATAATAATAAGCAAGCTTTGGAACTGACGCAGGACAATTTTTATCTTAGAAGACCTTGAATACTCTTTTATGATGTTTGAACCAAATGTTTTGAGACGCGCCGCAACCTCCTCATTGTTTAGACCGGAAAGATTGGTTTTAAGCGCGATCAGAATCTCCTTGGCATCCATAGACCAAAATGGATCTTTTATTGATTCACGATTAATTGCCATATACTTTAAGATACTATATTGCTCGTTTTAATACAAAATGGTAAAAAACAAGAGATACTGGGAAGGGTCGGATAGCGGTTTATTCCACCGCACTTGAAATGCGGCGTCCCGCAAGGGACCGTGGGTTCGAATCCCACCCCTTCCGCTTTGTCCGCGGACAAAAACCGCCTTGCATAAAGGCGGTTTTTGTTGTACAATTTTCGGGCAATGCCAGATAAAACAAATAAAAAATTAACCAGTCGCCCGCCCGTTGTTGTCATAATGGGGCATGTTGACCATGGCAAAACGAAACTCCTTGATTACATAAGAAAAACAACCGTCGCCGAGCAGGAGGCCGGCGGCATCACCCAACATATCGGCGCCTATGAAATTGTTCGCCCCTCGACAAGTTCGGGGCAAGTAAGGAAAATAACTTTTCTGGACACTCCTGGCCATGAAGCATTTTCAAAACTGCGCGCCCGCGGCGCCAAAGCCGCGGATATCGCCATTTTAGTTGTGGCCGCCGACGACGGAGTAAAGCCACAAACCATAGAGGCGCTTAATCATATCAAAGAAGCCAATCTGCCCTTTATAGTCGCTATAAGTAAAATGGACAAACCCGAGGCCAATCCTGAAAAAGTTAAAAAAGAATTGGCCGAAAATGACGCGCTGGTAGAATCCTGGGGTGGCAAAATTCCATCTGTTGAAATCTCGGCAAAAGAAGGAACTAATATAGAACAATTGCTTGATTTAATTGAACTTATGGCCGACCTAAATGACTTTAAGGCCGATTCCCAAAAGCCGGGAGAAGGAATTATTATAGAAACCAATATGGACTCGCGCCGCGGTATTGTTTCTTCCCTTCTTATTTTAGACGGCTCGTTAAAAGTCGGAGATTATGTTTTAAGCGGAGAAGCGACAGGCAAGATAAAAATGCTTGAGGATTTTTTGGGAAAATCTATCGAAAGCGCCACATTCTCTTCACCTGTTTTGGTTGTCGGTTTTTCCAAACTGCCGCTTGTCGGAGAAAAGTTTGTCACTTCCGAAATCCCCTTTTCGCCGGCGCTAAAAATTGCCACCAAAATAGGCAGATTTATTGAAAAATCATTAGAAACCGAAACTGACAATAGTACCGTTGTAAATGTTGTAGTGAAGGCCGATGTCCAAAGTTCGGTTGAAGCTCTAAAAGAAAGTTTGGAAAAAATGGGCGCTATAAAAGTGCTGAAGGCCGAAGTCGGCAATATTAACGACAGCGATTTGAGATTAGCGGACATGGGCAATGCCATTATTCTCGCCTTTAACGTAAAAAACGAGCCGAATATAATCGTTACCGAAAAACAAAAAGAGAATTTGATTTCCGGAGATATTATTTACGATATCTTAGATCAAGCCAAAATTGCCATTGAAAAAAAACTCAAGCCCAAAGTTGAAATCGAAGAAATCGGGCGGCTTAGCGTATTGGCAAATTTCAGACAGGAAAAAAACAAGCAAATTATCGGGGGCAGGGTTATTTCAGGCGAAATATTGAAAGGAGTGAAACTGGAAGTTTTAAGAAATGACGCGGTAATCGGCAAAGGCAAAATTATCAGTTTGCAATCGGATAAAAAAGATGTCGGTAAAGTCGAAGCCGGTCACGAGACCGGAATAGGTATTGATTTTGGCGAGCCCAAAATTTTAGCCGGCGACATTATTGTGTTTTTTAAGAAGGTATGAGCCAAGAACGCGCCGAAAAATTTAATGAACTGCTCAAAAAAGAACTGGGTAAAATTGTATTTGAATTTTTGGATGTTAAACCCGGAGTTTTGGTAACTATTACCAGAGTTTTAACCAGTTCCAACCTGTTTACGGCCAGCGTTTTTGTTAGTATATATCCACCAGAAGAGGCCTTCGGTGTAATGAATAAGCTAACTTATACCATCTACCAATTACAGCAATTGCTTAATAAAAAGCTGAAAGTCCGACCCGTTCCTAAAATCGTCTTTAAATTAGATAAGAATCCAGAAGAAGCCGGTGAAATAGAAAAAATATTAGAAGAAATAAGGGGAAACATCAACGAATAACGAATCTATTGCGAATAAACGAATAAAGCTATGAGAAATTCTTCTTTTAGAGAAATAGAAAAAATAATATTAAAGGCCAAAAGTATTTTGGCCGTTACTCATCAAAATCCTGATGCCGATGCCATCGGCTCGCTCGTGGCTCTTGGTTTTTATCTCAAAAAAATCAAAAAACCGCACTATCTTTTATGCGCTTCCGGCGTGTCGGACACGCTTAAATTCATAGCCGGAACAAAATTAATAAAATCGAAACATCCCAAAAACAAATTTGATTTAATTATCGGACTTGATTACGGGACGAAAATTCAATTGGGAATGGATGGCTATTTCAAAAAATACCCCCAAATCCCCCAGCTGGTTTTTGACCACCACTTATCAACCAGTCAAGACGCGAATTTCGGTATAGTAAATCCAAAATATTCGTCAACATGTGAACTGTTATATGATTATTTTAAATCTGTCGGTTTCAAAATTGACAGAAAAATCGCCTACGCTTTAACAGCCGGAATTTTAGATGACACGGGTTTTTTCAGATACACCGACAATCCAAGG
>JAHJZO010000040.1 GCA_018826255.1 Patescibacteria group bacterium
CAATCTTTTTGTTATTGCCCAATCGCCGGATATATTTTTCCATTCCGGAAAAGAAAATAATATCAAGATTTATCTCTTGCCGAATATTTTAGGATATTTTAGTTTTATTATTGGGGCCATTAAAGTTGGCCTTTATTTGCATTGGAAATATGGAGTTGATTGTTTTGACGCTTCGGAAGTTGTCGGCGGGGGAATCGCGGCAACATTTTTAAAATCACTAACCGGCGCCAGAACCGTAGTTGAAGTTCAAGGTGAAATTTTTCGTAGAAAAAGTTGGCTTTTAAAAAAAATCGGCCGGTTTGTCATTAAAAAAGCCAATCGAGTCAGAGTTAACAGCAATGAAATTTTTAACCAAGTAAAAGAACAAGGGGTTTCTGAAGATAAAATTCGCCTTGTCTTCCTGCGTATTGACTTGAATCTCTTTATCCCCAATCCACAGGTTTCCGAAACCCATAAAATTGGATATGTCGGGCGGTTAGTAGAAGATAAGGGACTGGAAAATCTTTTAGAAGCGGTGAAAGTTATAAATAATTATAAACTATTAGTTTTTGGAGATGGGCCGCTTCAGCCGAAACTGGAAAAAATGGCGAAAGAATTAAATATAGAAGATAAAATAGAATGGCGAGGTTTTGCGCCTTACAGTAAAGTACCGGAAGCGTTATCGCGAATAGATGTTTTTGTTTATCCGTCTTTGCACGAAGGTTTTGGCCGGGCTATTATGGAAGCGCTGGCCATGGAGAAGGCGGTGGTGGCGACAAATGTCGGCGGCATTCCTGATTTAATAAAAGATGGCATAAACGGTTTTTTAGTTGAACCGAATAACCCAAAAATGCTGGCAGAAAAAATAAAGATACTGATGGAAAATAAAGAGCTAAGAGAAAAATTCGGCAAAGCTGGCCGGAAATGGGTAAGTGAAAATTTTGAATGGAGCGAAGGCATTAAAAAATTCGCTAATTTATTTTTGGAATTAAAAAAATGAGAATTGCCAGAATAATTGAATATTTTCCACCGCATGTTGGAGGAATGGAGCGGCACGGACTGATTCTTTCGCAGGAGCAGGTTAAATTGGGTCATGATGTAGAAATATTTATCGGAGTGGGGAATACCAGCATCTTTCCTAATACTTTTAAGGCGCCGCTTGGCTTTCTGCCGCTTTACAGCAAGGCACGTCGTTTTTGGTTTAATTTGTGGGCTTATTTCGCAGTCAAAAAAAATCATAAAAAAAATCCTTATAAAATTATTCATCTTCACGGCGATTTTGTGGAAGCGTTTTTTGGCGGAAAATTGGCTAAAAAACTCGGTATTCCCGCAGTTCTAACGATTCACGCGGGGCTTAATAAAAAACTTTTGAAGCCAAAAAACGCAAAATATTTCAAAAATATTAGCAAGATAATTTGCGTCAGCCAAGAAATTGCCGGCGACTTAAAAAGTATTGGCGTTCCGGAAAATAAACTGGCCGTAATTTCCAGCGGTATTTATTTAAAAGATTTTGAAAATAAAAACCAAGAAGAAATTCAAAAAATAAAAGAACAGTATTCAAAACCGATTATAATATCCGTCGGCAATTTAAGAAAAAGCAAAGGGCAAATATATTTAATTGAAGCGTTTAAGAAATTAAAAAATAATTTTAATTCGGCGACACTTTTATTAATAGGCGATGGACCCGATAGAAAATACCTGGAAAGTCAAACAAAAGAAATTCCGGGAATTAATTTTTTAGGTCGGCAAGAACATGATAAAATTATAGAATATCTATATGCCTCCGATATTTTCGTTTTGCCGTCAATTAATGCCCCAAACGACCGGGAAGGCACTTCTACGGTAATTATGGAAGCGATGGCGGCCGGTTTACCGGTTGTGGCCACGAAAGTTGGCGGCAATCCCTATTTGGTAAAAGATGATGAAAATGGGCTATTGGTTGAAGAAAAAAATGCGCAAGCGCTGGCTCAAGCCATGGTAAAATTAATTGGCAATGAAAATTTAAGACAAAAAATGCGGGATAAAAATTTAGAAGATATAAAACAAAAAGATTGGCCTATAATTACCAAACTTATAATCCAAGCTTATGAGACAATTCTATAAAAATCATAAAAAAGAAATTTTTTTATTTATTTTAGCATTTTCATTTGAGCTTTTAATAATTTTTTCTTTAATCCGAATAAACGGCATCGAAATATTTTTTAGAGGCGACGGCCGTGATTACCAGAATTTAGCAAACAACATTATCCAACATCAAATGCTCGCTATTACGGCCCAACCGCCATTTTTGCCGACTAGCTTTAGGCCACCAATTTATCCTTTTTGGCTTGCCATGGTTTATTTAATTTTTAAATCATTTGTCCCTGCAATTTTTATTGGGGCTGCAGTTTTCGCCTTGTCGACACCGCTTGCCTTTCTTATTGGCAAGCAGATTTTTTCTGAAAAAAACGCCATGATTGGTGCAATTATTTTCGGTTTAGAGCCATGGGCCCTTTTCCAATCGGGATTTATAGCGGCCGAACAAATTTTTATGCCGGTTTTTCTTTTGTGTATTTATTTCTTCTGTCTTTATCTTAAGCACGGTAGAACCCCATGTCTTTATTGGGCTTCTTTTCTTTTGGCCATTACGGCCTTAATAAGACCAATCTCATTATTTTTTATATTAATTTTGATATTTTTTGTTTTTATTTTTGAATTCAAAGGTTCGTTTTTGCGGCCTTTTAAAATTTCGGTATTAACTTTTTTAATATTTATCATGGTTTTAAGCCCGTGGTTTGTAAGAAACAAACTTATTTTAAATAGCTGGCAATTTTCTTCGGCATCGGGCATTAGTATTTTTAATGATTATTTTATGCTCGGAAGATATCTCGGCGAAATAGGACCGAGGGAAGATTTGTATGAAAGGGCTAAGCAAGTAACGGGCGCCGATAACGATATTAATGCTATAACGACGGTAGAAAATTCTAAAAAACTACACGATTTTGCCGTTAAAAATATAATTCTTCACCCTTATTCGTTTCTAAAAATGCAAATAATAAAAGGATTGCCGATGTTTTTGGTTAAGAATTCTTATGGCAATATTTTGTTTGATTTAGGGTTGTCTTCTAATGGATTGAAACCAAGCGAAATTTTTAATAAAAATTTAACCAACTTATGGCCGTTTATAAAAAATTTACCATTAAGCTCGAATATCTTAATTTTTATATCATTATTCTGGCCAATTATTATTTCTTTATCCATTTTTGGCATTTACGAACAGATTAAAATTAATAGGCGCAATTTACCGATTTGGTTTTTAATTTTTTGGATATTATATTTCACTTTTTTGACTGCATTGGGAAGAGATATTTCTCGCTACAAACTGACAATCAACGCTCCGTTATTTATGTTGGCTGTTGCCGGATTTTATGAAATAAAAAAACGTTTTTTGACTTTTAGTTATAAAAATGATTAACTTATTAATTAGTATCTTAACAAAATATTTTGAGAATGGAGGGCTGGTTTGTGCTTAAAAATATGACGGATATAAAATCAACAAATTTTTCACCATCAATTTCTATTATCGTTCTTACTTTAAATGAGGCCAGAAATGTAGGGTTAGCGGTTAATACTATTATTAAATCTACTGAGAAACACGGCATTAAAGATTATGAGATTATAATTGTTGACGGTGGCAGTATCGACAGTACTCAGCAAATTATCGGTGAGTTAGCTTTAAACAACAACCACATAAAAGGAATTTATAACCATGGTAAAATGGGAGTGGGACATGATTTTAAAAGCGGCTTGGCGCATGCATCAAAAGAATATGTGGGCTGGTTTCCGGGGGATGATGAAACGCTTCCTGAAACTATAGATGCAATATTGGAGCAAATCGGCAAAACCGACATAATTATTCCTTATACTGTTAACATTCAGGTGCGATCATTATATCGCCGATTGCTTTCATCTACTTACACTTTAATGTTTAATATCTTGTTTGGATTACGCCTTAAATATTTTAACGGCCCTTGTTTTTTCAGACATGATTTATTAAAAACAATCATTATGTCAACTGACAGCCCGGCTTTTATGGCGGAAATTTTAATTCAGTTGATTAAACGAAACAATGCGTCTTATTTAGAAGTGCCGATGTATATCAGAGCGCGGGATTATGGCAAGACCAATGTTTTAAAATGGAAAAATGTTTATTTTGTTGGAAAAACAATGATAAGCTTGATTCGCAAAATATATTTTTAAAATAAGCTTATTTTAAACCACCCTGGATTGTTCCAGGGTGTTTAATTTTTTAAAAATTATATATAATATTAAAATCGAGTTATAAACTATTATGATCGGCTTTTTCAGAGAAAAAAAAAGATTAATTTTACTTTTTGTTTTTGCAGTTGTTTTTGGGCTGGTTATATCTTTTATTTTTCGTCAAAAAATTAATCCGACGGCACTGTTTATTGATTCAATGGCTTATAAAGCAA
>JAHJZO010000041.1 GCA_018826255.1 Patescibacteria group bacterium
GTAAAATTGCAAAAAGATTCATTGGGAAGAATTATTTCTATCAATTTAACGGCGAATACCGATTATTTTTCTTCCGCGCCGTTTATAAAAAATCTGGTTTTGAAATTTTATCTTTCCGAAGAAGAAGCCGTTTCGGCTTTTAACAGAAAGGAAGCTGATGGCGTCCTTCTTCAAACCGCTCAAAATAAAAATCAATTGCGTGGCTTGTCTAATTCCTCGGTATTTTCTCTCCCGTCATTGAGAGTTTACGGCATGTTCCTTAATACCGATGATCAATTACTGGGAGCAAAATATATAAGAGAGGCCGTGAATTATTCCATAAACCGGGAAGAAATATTAAATAAACTATTAAACGGAGACGGAAAAGTGGCATTGGGCCCGATTCCACCCGGCGCTCTTGGCACCAGCCCCAGTATTACCGGTTATAACTTTGACCAAGAAAAGGCAAAGGAAATTTTGGAAAAAAATGGGTGGTCAAAAAATGAAAACGGCATCTATACCAAGAAACTGAAAAAAACTGATAAAGAAGCAACCCTGCTTAAATTCTCTCTGGTCACGCCAAAATCAATACAACTTGCGGCAATTTTAATCCGCGATCACTTAAAAACTGTAGGGGTTGAAGTCGAGTTAAAAATTGTTACTTTAAACGACCTTCAGCAAAATTATTTGAAAACAAAAGATTACGGAGCTATTTTGATCGGCGAATCTTATACTAATTTTGTCGACCCTTATGTTTTTTGGCATGGTGCGACCATAAAAGACCCCGGGCTTAATTTATCGCTTTACAGCAATAAGAGCGTTAATAAACTTTTGGAAGATGCCCGCCAGATAACCGATTTAGCGAGTCGCGCTAAAAAGTTGGAGGAATTTCAAAAATTAATCCTAAGTGACGCTCCGGCAGTTTTTCTTTATTCGCCAAATTATATTTATGTCGTCAGAGACACCGTCAAGAATATCGCTTTGGATAAATTAATCATCCCTTCCAATAGATTTTCTAATATCAATAATTGGGATATTGAAACTGAAAGAATCTGGAAATGATAAATCTTGATAAAATATTAGGACTGCCGATTTTATTTGATGAAAAAAATCTTGATTTGAAATTTGATGGTGATTTTGCGCCCATGAGAAAAACCGAGAGAAGTTTAGACGCGCTAAAGCCTTTCCTTAAGAATCCAGAATTTGTGAAAGGCCCCAACCCTGCTTATCGCGTCTGGCGCGGCGTTTGTTTGAAAGAAGAGGAAGAAAGTATTAAAAAGTCCGGTCTGCGTCTTGACTTAGTTATAATGCCGCCTGGCAAAATTGATGATGAGTTTGTGAAAACTGCCGGCCATTATCATTTGTCATATCCGGAAATATATTTTATTCTTTACGGCCGGGCGTATATTTTGATGCAGTCATACAATGAAAATCCAAAAGCGCTCAAGTCAGTCCATTTAACGGAAGCCAGCGCCGGAGAACAGGTTTTTATTCCCCGCGATTTCGGTCATAACACTATTAATGTTTTTAATGAACCGCTTTTATTCGCGACTTTGGTGGATGATAGCGTGGTCGACGATTATGAATCTTATAAAAACACCCATGGCGCTTCTTATTATTTTCTGGATAACGGCAACTTGGTTGATATCGTCAAAAATCCGAATTATGATTCAATTCCGGAGTTAAAAAAAATTCCGGCTGAAAAAGAAGACGCGGGCGTGTGGCGGAACTGGAATACGCGTACGCTTCAGGAGCGTATGGACGAAAGTCATTGAGGGTTCGACTCCCTCCACGCCCACAATAGCTTTTTTATTAACTTATAAAAAATTAAACATGTTAAGACAAAAAATAACGCCACCGGAAGTGGCATCAGTAAGGTCTAGTTCTAAAGGAAAACTAAGAATTATTCCTTTAGGCGGGCAGGAAGAAGTCGGCCGTAATATGACCGTTTTTGAATACGAAGACAATATCGTAATTCTTGATATGGGGCTTCAATTTCCAGAAGAAGACATGCCCGGAATTGATTATATTATTCCTGACACTCACTATCTCAAAGGAAAAGAGAAAAATATAAAAGCCGTGATCTTGAGTCATGGCCATCTTGACCACATAGGCGCAGTCCCTCATCTTTTGCCTCTTCTCAACTGGCCCCCTGTTTACGCGAGCAAGCTTACGTTAACCCTTGTGAAAAAGCGATTGGAAGAATCCAATTTGACCAAATATTTAAAGGCAAGAGAAATTCAATCGGCCAATGAAACACTGGTTTTCGGGCAAATGAAGATCGGATTTTTTGAAGTTTCTCATAGTATAATGGACGCTTTAGGTATCGTTATACAGACTCCGTTTATCAACGTTGTTAATCTTGGCGATTGGCGATACGACCTTGATCCAGTAAGTGGTCCCAAAACCGATTTTTCTAATCTTGCCAAATGGAATACTAAAATCGCGCCTTCTGTTCTCATGATGGAAAGTCTTGGCTCCACAACAGATGGTTCCCAGCTTTCAGAGCGGGAAGTTCTTAATAATATACGAAATATTATTGTCAAAGCTCCCGGCCGTATTATTGTGGGCGCTTTTTCATCCATGATTGAAAGAGTGGGACAACTTATTAATGTCGCCGAAGAACTCGGAAAGAAAGTGGCGCTTGACGGCTATTCAATGAAAACCAATATGGAAATTGCCAAAGAAATTGGTTATCTTAAATTTAAACCCTCTACTCTTATTGACATTAAAAATGTTCATGATTATCCGCCGCAAAAAATTGTCATTATTTGCACCGGCGCGCAAGGTGAGGACAGGGCGGCATTGATGCGAATCGCAAATGGCGATCATAAATGGGTAAAAGTTGAAAAATCCGATACAATTATTTTTGATTCTTCCGTCATCCCGGGCAACGAACGCACAATTCAACGCCTTAAGGATTCATTATACCGCCAAGGCGCAGATGTAATTCATAAAGAAATTATGGATGTGCACAGCGGAGGCCATGCGTTCATTGAAGATATTAAACTTTTAATTAACCAGGTAAAGCCCCACTATTTGCTGCCAATTTACGCCAATCATTATTTATTGAAAGAAGCGGCTAAAGTGGCCGAATCTATTGGTTTTCCTAAAGAACGCATTTTTGTCCTTGATAACGGCAGTGTCGTGGAAATAGATGAACAATCCTTACGGATATCAAAGGAAAAAATTCCAATTGAGTACATTTTTGTTGACGGTTTGGGGGTGGGAGACATTTCAAATGTTGTGCTCCGCGACCGGCAATTAATGTCAGCCGATGGAATGTTTGTCATTATCGCCGTTGTTGACACCCAAACGGGAAGAGTTAAGGGCGAGCCGGATATTATTTCTCGAGGTTTTGTCTATATGAAAGATTCAAAAGATTTATTAAGGCAAGCCCGCAAAAAAATAAAGGAAACCATTATTCAAAGCACTATCCCCGGCGCCGAAATCAATTGGGTTTATATCAGAAACAACCTGCGGGATAAACTTGGCAAATTCTTGTATGTAAAAACCCGGCGCCGCCCGATGGTATTGCCGGTTATCGTTGAAATCTAGTATTATAAAAACATGCGAATACTTTCTGGTATACAGCCTTCCGGAGAACTCCACATAGGAAATTATCTGGGAGCGATAAAAAATTGGATTAAACTGCAAAACGATTCCAAAAACGAATGCTGGTTTTTTGTTGCCGATTATCATTCAATCACCGAAAACTACGACCCGAAAGAAAAACCCAAAGAAATTTTGGATTTGACCGCCGATTTATTATCGCTGGGGCTTGACCCGGAAAAATCGGTAATTTTCCAGCAATCGCAAATCCCCGGCCACACCGATTTAACTTGGATTTTCAATACCATCACTCCACTCGGCGAGCTGGAAAGAATGACGCAATACAAAGACAAGGCGGCCAGCCAGAAACAAAATATCAATGTCGGTCTTTTTGATTACCCGGTTTTGATGGCGGCTGATATTTTGATTTACAAATCGGAAGCCGTCCCCGTCGGAGAAGACCAAGTCCAGCATTTAGAATTAACCAGAGAAACTGCCCGCCGATTTAACGACAGGTTCGGCAAAGTATTTCCAGAACCAAAACCATTGTTGACCGAAACTCCGCGGATTATGAGTTTAATCGACCCGACTAAAAAAATGTCAAAATCGGGCGGAGAAAAATCATATATTGCCATTTCGGATTCTCCGGAAACTATCCAAGAAAAAATAAAAACCGCCGTCAGCGATACAGGCGGTGGAAAAGATAAAAGAGGCGGCTATAATTTATTAGAAATATTTAACGCCTTCGCGGAGACGAAAGAAGAGAAATCTGACTATTCAAATTATAAAAGATATCACGAAGAAGGGACGCTAAAATACGCCGAATTCAAGCCAGCGTTAGCTAACCTTATCGCCAATTACTTCGCCGATTACCGCAAAAAACGCGCCGAACTTTCTGGTAACCCTGACTATGTTAAAAAAGTTTTAGCCGACGGCGCCCAAAAAGCGTCCGCCGTAGCCGCAAAAACTTTGCAAGAAGTCAAACAAAAACTCGGCTTGATTATTTAAGAAAAGGGCGGATTATTGATACCAGTTCAGCTTTTACCCTGTTCAGAATTAATTCGTTTTTGGCTTCGATGTTGAGGCGGAGCAGAGGTTCTGTGTTTGATGGTCTTAAATTCAGCCAAAAATCGGGTGTCCTGACCGATAATCCGTCTAACCAGTCCAAATCATAGCCCTCGAAATTTTGAGCCACTTTTTTTATGGCTTCTTCCGA
>JAHJZO010000042.1 GCA_018826255.1 Patescibacteria group bacterium
GCCTGTCTTATCCACCAGGTGGCGTAAGTTGAAAATTTAAAACCCCGGCGGTAATCAAATTTATCAACCGCCCGCGCCAATCCCATATTTCCTTCTTGGATCAGATCCAAAAGAGTCAAATTCGGACTGCGGCCGATATAGCGCTTGGCAATTGAAACAACCAGCCGCAAGTTTGACTGAATCAATTTGTTGCGCGCTTCAAGATCGCCCTTTTCATTTTTTTTCGCCAGTTCTTTTTCTTCGTCGCTTGTTAAAAGCGGAGTTTTGCCGATTTCCCGGAGATATAATTGCACCGAATCAAAAGCTGCCGTGTCGTCCGCCTCAATATTCAACGCTCTGTTGATTTCCTCTTCGCTCGGTTCTGGTATTACATCTTCTATAAACTCCCGGCTTCCCTCAACTTTGATATTCGCTTCTTCCAAACGGTCATAGAGACGCTCAAGTCCCGTAATGTCTTTTTCAACATCCGGAAAAAATTTCAAAATTTCCGTTTCGGTAACAAACCTTCTCTCCCGGCCGCGGTTAATTATGGCCTGGACACGCCCTTCAAAAATCCGATCCTTCTTACTGACTCTTGGCGTTGGCTTTACTTTCTTTTTTGACCGGATTTTTTTCTTGGGACTTGTTTTTTTAATAACCCTTTTTTTCTTTTTGCCAACGGACTTTTTCTTGCCGGTAGAAATTTTTCTCTTTTTTTTACTTTTTGTTTTCATCTATTTTATAGAGTTTATTGGAAACACTTTGAAATTCTTCCATCAGCTGATTCATATCAAGGCCTTCTTCAGCCTCGCATTTTCTTATTTGCTGACCGATTTTTTGCAAATTTTCTTTGTGGCGTTCGCGTTCGATCTCTTTAATTAAAAGCTTCACTTCTTCGCCGATATCAAAATCGTGATCCGCTTTTTCCAACTCGTAATCGCCGGCGAGGTACAAAAAGTCCAGTCGCGGGCGCAAATCCGGGGAAAGCGCCGCTCTCGTCGCGGAAAATTCATTTTGATTCGCCGCCAGAGCGCTCAAAATTTCAAAATCGTTTTTGGGCAGAACGGCAGCCGCTTTAATCGCTTCGGCGATTAATTCCGGCTTTTTTAATAATAACGCTAAAAGGCGTTCGC
The DNA here is from genome assembly GCA_018826255.1 of Patescibacteria group bacterium. Lineage (GTDB taxonomy): Bacteria > Patescibacteriota > Minisyncoccia > UBA10092 > UBA10092 > UBA10092. The sequence goes on from JAHJZO010000042.1 coordinate 1,113, forward strand.
TCAAAATTTCTTTCCGCCCCCGTGCCGATATTGCCGGTCGTTGAGACGAAGCGACATTGGCCATTTCGGTTTTTTCTATTTCTATTCTTTCCATCTCTTCTTTTAAATCACTTTCTGAAATACCGAGCCGCAGCGACAATTCCCTGAGCCAGCCGCTTCTTTCCACGGCGCTGGGCAAGCGTTTTATTTCGGAAAGCAAAGTTAAAGCAATAAATTTTTTCCCTTCGATTTTGTCGGTTGAAAATTTTCCGAACGCCCGGTTGAAATAATATGCCATAATTGGCTGGCTTTCCGAAACAAGTTTTATAAACTCTCCCGGCCGTTCTTTAACGAAATCGGCGGGGTCTTTACCGGAAGAAATATCCAAAACCGAAACCCCGAATCCCAATTCATTAGCCAAATCAACGCCACGTTTGGTGGCGCGAAAACCGGCGTCATCCACATCAAAAGCCAAAATCAAATTATTGGTAAGCCGTTTCAAAATTGAAAGGTGATTTTCGGTTAAAGCCGTACCCGATGTCGCTACAATATTTTTTATTCCGTCTTGCCATGGCAGAATTGCGTCCATTTGTCCCTCAACCAAAACTACTTTGTCGGCTTTTCTGATTTCCGTTTTTGCTTTATCAAAACCGTAAAGAACCTTGCTTTTACTATACAAAATCGTTTCCGGGGAATTAACATATTTACCGCTGTCGGCTCTTTCGGTTTTTGAAGGTATAACATCGCTCATGATGCGGCCGGAAAAAGCCACCACGCGCCCGTTGGAATCAAAAATCGGGAACATCAGGCGGTTTCTAAATCGGTCGTGATATCTGTCGCCCCGCAAAATCAAGCCGGCTTTTTCTATTTCCGTTTCGCGATAGCCCTGCTTTAATAAAAATGACAATAGCGAGCTCCAAGAATCCGGCGCGTAACCGAGACGCCATTCGCTTATGGTTTTCTCTTGTGCTCCCCTTCCGCGAAGATAGTCCAAGATAACGGAAGCGCTATTTAATGAAGCGGTAAAAAATTGAGTCGCCTTTTCGCAGATTTCGTAAATTCTGTCTTTTTCGGTCCGCAGTTTCGGATCGCTGTATTTCAAAGCCACTCCTGCTTTTTCCGCCAAAATTTTCAGCGCTTCCTTGAATTCAACGCCTTCAATTTTTTGAACAAATGTGAAAATGTCGCCACCTTCGGCGCAACCGAAGCAATGCCAGTTTTGGCGCGACGGCGAAACCATAAATGACGGGGTTTTTTCATTATGAAAAGGACACAATCCTTTGTGGTTGATGCCGGCTTTTTGCAGACGAATGTAACCGGAAATTACGTCAACTATATTAAGTTTTTCCTTTATCTCTTGAACCTGATCAGACATATTATTTATACTCTATCTTAACCTGAAGCCACTGGCCATTACCAACTGTAAAAGAATAGCTGTCGCGAACCGGCGCGATGGGGCCATCGGGGTCCATAGGTTTCAAAATATAAGAACCGGGGCGTAAAGGAATCTGGAAAGTTCCATCGCTGTGAGTCCGTACTGAAATAAAAGGCGTCGATGAATTGTCGCTCTTGAAAATTTCAAGCGACGCTTCATATTCATATGGCCCGCCACCCAATAAAACCACTTTGCCGGCGATACCTGAATTAACAATATTGCCCTCCACTGCCGGCGCTTGCGCGGCGGCTTGAATAAAATCATTATTTACCGATGGTGAGATGGAATCGTTTTTTGACGTTCTATAAAAATAAAAAACAAGCGCGCCCCCCGCCGCGGCCAAAACAACAAATCCGGTTAAAAATACCAATAGTTTTTTATTCATATCGCTTATTTTACTGATTGCAACTGTTCCAAAAGTTTTTGAAAATCCATAGAAGAATCCGTAACACCCTTAAACTGCTGCGCTACCGACATTACGCGTTCTATGTACGGCGTAAGAAAATAAAACGCTCCGAAAATAATTCCGATAAAAATAATATATCTAAATATAGTCCAGAACCGCCGCCATTTCTCCGCCCGCCAGATCTTTTTAACTAAAATTAAAGTTTCTTCTTGCTTAGCCTGAATTTCTTTTAATTCTTCATCATTCACCAATTTTTTATCGATTCCAATTAGTAATCAATTTTTGAATTTGATCAAGAGACGCTTTTATGTTTTCAAGCATAGAGGCAGAATATTGGTTGTTCGGTGAAGAACCGTCAATGGAAGATTCATTTGCCGTCGGCACCCAATCCAGCTTAGTAGAGTCCCAGCGGTAGGATTCCCCATTGCGCCAGATGTTGGTGGCTGAATCTATATATTGTCCCTTATTATAACCATAAGCGGTTACCTCAGTTATGTTAATTCGCAGGTCTCTATTAGTGTCGGCTGGGTGGTAGGTTTTGTCCTCACAAGTAGGCTTACTCTGACAACCATTAACATCAATACTTCCAGAAACAATCGTTCCGTCACTGCACCAACCAGGAACTGGCGGCGCATATTGAGGACAAGTGTTTGCCGGAGTCACCGCCACAATGCTAAACGCCGCATCGGATTCATCTTTAGCCGAATAATTAGTATAAGTCCCCAAATAGACAACTACTTTATAGTTACCCGGAATTGTTGTTGATGGTATTGTCCAATAAGTTCCGCATTTACTATCAAAACAAGAAGTTATTGCGTTAGATAAAACAGTAGAATAACCCCTATCTGACAAAATACCCACCTCTAGTTTGGCGGTTAAATCAGAAACATTCCATCGAATAAATTGAGTAGAGCCAACTTGCCACGCCTCTCCCCCGTTCGGCGAAAGCACGGTGATGGAAGGAGTTTTGGAAGAAATGACGGTCATGATGTTTCCATACACAGGCATTCCAGATGTTTTTGCTCCCGGAGAAACGAAGTTAAGTCCAGGAATCCCTAAACGAATGGGTATACTAGGTCCACTTCCTACAGAAGCACGAACATCGGCACTAACGGCCAAAGTTTTTGACGAGTAAGCAGGAATCGTAAGGTTATCCACATCAATCCACTGATAGTAATAATTGCCATTGTAAGTCAATATACTCGCGGTTGCACCTAATTGAGACCCGGATGTAGAATCAACAACTTTTATATTTTGAACGAAGTCAGAAGCATTTGGCGTATCAGAACCGACTTGAATTGAATTTACGCTAACATCGCTGGCGCCGGCTGATAATCTTATCTTCGCGAATGGCACATTTGCTCGTCCGGGTGTGATATCGCCACCTGCTGGAGTCGAAGAGTCCAAGGAGACATTAACCGAAGAAATGTTTGCCGATGCGATTTTGAAGTAGCTATCGCTTGAGTCGCATGTCGTGGTTTCAGTTCTGCAAACTTGAATGGTGTATGAACCATCAGAGGCGAGCGCATTATCCAAGCCATCAAGCGCTCCAACCGACCATGAGTATGAAAGACCAGCTACATTCTTCGCGATCGTATAAGAACATGTGACGCCCCCGGCGCACTGCGGAGATGTTGCTACGAGTTTAATGTAATAAGAACTCGGCGGAGGCATACAGGTTTTTTCAGCCGGGCATGCCGGTGTGGGTGTGTTGTCCTGCCACTTAATTGTCTGCTTTGTACCACTTGTCCATGTCTCCCCGCCGTTTGGGGAAGTAACGGTGATGGTGGAAGTGGGGATTGTATCTCCAACATTTACGCTTATGCTAGTTTGGGCGGAAAGACCTTGATTATCGGTGACGGTAAAAGTTGGGCTGAAGGCGCCGCCTCTGCTATAGGAATGAGTGAAAGTAGTGGTTTGGGTATAAGTTGTTGATTTTGGCGCAAGAGTTGAAGCGCCGTATGTCAATTCGTCTCCCCAAACGACTGAATAAGTTAGTACGCCCTGCTCCGAATCACTAGCTTTGACTGTCCAAGTTCCGATTTCGTTAATCTTAAGAGTTATCGGTCCACTAACCGCATTGATTGTTGGTGGCTGATTTTGCATTGGCTGAGTTGGCTGAGGAGGAACAATTCCGCACCCATACAAACTATTCAACTTTGCACGCGTTGATTTTCCAACAAAACCGGTACCATATTTAAGTCCGTAAGAAGCCAAAACTTCACTGCGGTATTTTTCCTGAAAAGCGGTAACGACAGAAGCTACTTGCTCATCAAAGTCAGCCTCGTGTTCTGTAATTAAAGTTTCTTTTTGTAGGGCTATAATTAAATTTGCTACCTCATCACCGCTTTTCCCTATTCCCAAATTCGCGTTAAAATCATGGCACCAAGCAGTTGTTCCTTGCTGGGCTTGCAACTGCCGAATTTGCTGCTGAAGCGCCTGAATCTGCTGCATTAACGCATTTATTTGGGCTTGCACTTCCGCGGTTACAGCGTTAGCTTTGGGCGCACCGCCCGTCAGAGACAAACTAAGAACCACTGCCAACGCTATTAGCAACGAATACTTAAAATATTTTTTCATATTTTTATTTTTACGCTTAATTTTAATTTTATGATTAATAATAAACCCACAATCTAATAATACCCCCCCCAAGCCAAAAATCAAGCGCCTGTAGAAAACTTACTCGTACCTCAATGCTTCCATGGGACTTTTGCGGGAGGCCTTGCGGGCCGGATAAATGCCGAAAACAAGGCCGATTAAAGTGGCTATGCCAAGTCCTAAAATTATCGCCAGAACTGGAATTGAAAATTGCCACACCAGCGCGAGATAATGCCCCAAAATAAAAGACACTATAAATGAAAGAAAAATCCCCAATGCGATGCCAATTATTCCGCCCATAGTTGTGAGCATAATCGCTTCAAGAAGAAATTGAATTAAAATATTCTTGCCGGTGGCGCCGAGAGCTTTACGGAGACCGATTTCTCTTGTTCGTTCCGTTACCGACACCAGCATAATATTCATAATGCCGATGCCGCCGACAAAAAGAGAAATCGCGGCGATGGCCGCTAAAAACAAGGTGAAAATATCCGTTATGGAACTTACCATCTTCAGGGCCTCGGCTTGGGTTTCAACAAAAAAATCATCTTTGGACGAGTCGGATATATTATGATTGTTTCTTAAAGTTATTTTTATATCATTAACCGTACGATTGACATTTTCTTCGCTATCGGCTTCAACCACTATGCGGTTAAAATATTTTATTCCGAAAATATATTGCTGAGCGGTGGTATAAGGAATAATGGCGATATCGTCAAAATTTAAAAAACTCACTTGTCCCGTTTTGGGAAAAATTCCGATAATCCTGAAGTTTTTTCCTTTAATTTTAATCCTTTGCCCCAACGCGCTGTCATTGCCGAAAAGCTGATCTTTAACTTTTGAACCGACTATAACCACATCGGCATATCCTTTAACTTCTTCATCCGTAAAAATTCTGCCTTCCGAAGGATAAATATTATAGATTTTGGTAAAAAGACCGGTTACTCCGAGAATTGTTGGCCGGTAGGCCTCATTTTCATAAACAGCAGTTTGGCTTCCAAAAACTATTGGCATGATTTCGGCCAGATGCGGCACATTGTTTTTTTTCTGAAGTTCCGCGACATCTTTTTCTTTCAGCGAATCCGTAAATGTTGAAAGCATATCGGTGATTCCCTGCGGTTGGCGGCCGGGAGCGATCGCAATAACTTTCGGGCCCATGCTTTGAATCTGACTTAAAATAAGATTTTGAGCTCCTTGTCCCAAAGACATTATTAAAATAATCGCCGTAATGCCAATCACAATACCGAGCAAAGTTAAAAAACTTCTCATTTTATTTATCGTAAGCCCTCTAAACGCGGTTTTTACTGTGTATTTAATATGCATAATTATGGATTATTTGAAAAATCCGTTTTGATGTTTGTGCTTTTGTTCAACAATTTGGTCAACTTCAATAAGGCCATCTTTAATTTTAATCAGCCGGTGGGCGTATTCGGCAGTATATGTTTCGTGAGTTACCAAAATAATTGTGTGGCCTTCAATATGGAGTTTTTCCAAAATTTCCATAACTTGGCTTCCGGATTTTGAATCAAGATTACCGGTTGGTTCATCGGCAAAAATCACCGACGGATTATTAACTAGGGCGCGCGCTATGGCGATCCTTTGCTTTTCACCGCCGGAAAGATGGGCCGGTTCGTAATCTTTCCTGTGGGACATCCCGACCGAATCAATCGCTTTCAAAGCCATTTCATCCCAAAGAGATTCTTTGACATCGGAATAAAGCAATGGCAATTTTACATTTTCCAGAACCGAAGTTCTGGGCAAAAGATTGAACGCTTGAAAAATAAATCCCATTTTTTCATTGCGCACTTGGGCCAATCCCTCGTCGGAATAATCATTCATGCTTTTTTCTTCAAAAAGATAATCCCCGCCCGTGAGCCGGTCCAGAAATCCCAGAATATGCAAAAGAGTCGACTTGCCGGATCCGGAAGGCCCCATGATTGAAATAAATTCTCCCTTTTCAACGGAAAAATCCAAGCCGCGCAGAGCTATTGTTTCAATTTCGTCGCGGTAAGTTTTTTCTAATTTTACTGCCTTGATAATAGCCGTCATTGAGAAATGACAATTTTGTCGCCTTCTTTCAAACCTTCCAAAATTTCTATATTTCCGTCAGAACCGCGAAGACCGGTTACAACCTTGAGCCTTGTTACAGTTCCATCTTGAGCGGATGCCGGGTCATAAATATCCACAAATTTATCGCCATCGGCCGATGTTATGGCTCGTTGCGGAACAATGAGCGCATCATTTTTTTGAGCGGTTAGAATTTCCAAATTGGCAGTCATCCCAGATTTAATCGGTTTATCGCCCGAATTGAACCGTAAAATTGTTTTATAAGTAGCAACACCTTCAACCATCGTTTCGGCTGGATTTATAGAAATTACTTTTGTTTCAAAAACAATATCCCTGCCGTATGCATCAAGAGTCGCCTTGGCGGAATCGCCGATTTTTATTTTTGCGATATCAACTTCGGGAATAAACGCTTCAATTTCATAAACAGAAGAAAGAATAGAAACCAGAATGGAACCGGCAGTTGCTATTTCTCCCACTTTTGCATCTTGTTTTATAACGACGCCATTTATTGGAGAATGAAGAACCGCCTTTGCGATTTGAGCTTCTATACTGCCAACCGAAGCTTCGTATGATTTAATGGAAACTTCTTCGGAAACAATATTCGCGCCTTGTAAATTAATCGCCTGTTTTTGATCGCTTATATTGGTTAGCGCGGCATTAATATTTGTCCTTGCCGTAGCTACATTCGCCTTATAGGAGTCCAAGGTTGAAGCTGATAAATTAGTTGCCTTTTCAAGAGCATCCATAGCATCAAATAAGAAATCCCTGATAACTTTAAGATGGGCGTCGCCTTTTGAAAGCGCCGAATTTAGTTCATCACGTGAATTTGCATCCAATTTATTAAGTTCGCTCTTCCAGTTATCAAGCTCGGTTCTGGAGGTTAAACGGCCATTTTGCGAGTCGGTTTGGGCCTGGGAATTAGCGGTCGTAAAATTTAATTTCGGAGTATCGGATTCACCGTCGGAAAAAAAACTGTCTATTTGTTTTTTTACCGCGTCGTCGGCTTTGGCGTAGGCATCATTTAAAATATTGGCAACGGCCGAATAATAATTGTCCAGAACAATTTTTGATTTGTTAAACTCGGCTTTTTGAGTTTCTAAATCGGCATTGGCTTTTTCAAGCTGGCTGTAAAGTTCGGAGTTGTCTTGGCCGACCAATGTGGCGCCGCTTGAGACATAATTGCCAACATCAACCAAGACCAGGGATATTTTTCCGCTTTTTTCAAACGCCAAATCGACGCTTCTGACCGGTTTAACATTGCCGACGACGCTTACTTCTTGAAGAATGGAACCTTTTTTAACAGTGATGAATTCCGTTTCAGTTTTTTTGTTTCCGGCAAAAATAAAATAACCGCCCAAAATAATTACCGCGATAACTGTAGTGACTATGAAAATCGGCTTTTTGAAAAATCTCATTTATATTTATGTTTTTTTAGAAAGTTTTTCCGGATTCAGTTCCGAACCGCGCGCCTTCTGTTCTGCTTCTTCCTCTTTTTCTCGGCGCTTTTTTTCCTTTTTAGTCAGTTTCGCCATAACATCTATAACTTCTTTTCCATCGTAAAAACCGCAATGGGCGCAAACACGATGCGGCAAAACTTCTCTATCGCATTTCTGACATATCGCCAAAAATGTTTTTTTCAAAGCCAAATGAGACCGTCTCCGGTTTCTCTTGCCTTTCGTATGCCTTTTTACCTGTACTCCACCCATAAAATTAGTTTTTGGATATTAACATAAAAAATTTTCCTTGGCAAGATTTTATTACAAAATAAAAACCGCCAATCCTGTTTCAGAATTAAGCGGTTTCGTCTGTTCATTTAATTATTGATATGATCTTTGTGCGAAGCTCTAGCTTGGTCTCGCACAAATCCAAGTCTCATCCAGACACCACCCCATACAGCGGCGACAAAAAAACTTACTGATAGACCAAAATCAAAACTGTCAAAAGCGTAATAATAGAAAATACCGGCGAGAATACAATAAATTGCAACCCCGCCAATTAGTGCTATCCAATATCGCCACATTGCCACCTCCTTCTTTCAAAATTTATTAAAAGGTTAACGAACTGTATTTACACTGTAACAAGAATTATATCTCTTGTCAAATATCAAATTACATATCTGATATGCTATAGCATTCTATATATGTAATTCTGTTTTTGTTGAGAATTTTGAATAAAAAATTTTGATTGGAATTTTTTTAGTGATAGAATGAAAATATATTTATGGCAAAATTCGCCCATCTTCATGTTCACTCTCACTACAGCTTGCTTGACGGCTTGGCGAAAATTGACGATCTGGTAAACCGCGCCAAAGAACTCGGGATGGAAGCTCTGGCATTGACCGATCATGGGACCATTTATGGCGCCGTCGAATTTTTTCAGAAAGCCAAACGAGCGGGGCTTAAGCCGATCATTGGTTGCGAATTTTATGTGGCAAACGGCAGCATGGCCGACAAAAATCCCGGGCCCGGTAACAAACGATTTCATTTAACTCTTTTGGTAAAAAACAAAAACGGATATAAAAATCTGGTTAAATTGATAACCGGCGCTCATCTGGAGGGGTTTTATTACAAGCCAAGAATTGATAAAAATTTGCTGTGCCAGTACGCCGACGGATTAATTTGTCTTTCCGGCTGCATGCAGGGTGAAATCCCCCATCTGATATCTTCCAATAAAATAGAAACCGCCGAAGAAACAGCGCAAGAGTATCAGGATATTTTTGGCAAAGATAATTTTTATATGGAAATCCAGCCGCATTTTGAAAAAGGCGGCAATAAAAATCTTCGCGCCAATTTAATAGAACTTTCAAAAAAACTTGAAATTCCTCTTGTCGCGTCAAACGATGTTCACTATATTTCAAAAGAAGACGAAGATTATCACGACGCGCTATTGGCAATCGGCACCGGAAACAAAATCTCCGACTCAAATCGCTTATCGCTTAAGGGAATGGATTTGTCTTTCCAATCAGAAGAGGAAATGACCAGAATCTTTAGCGATATTCCGGAGGCGGTTAGCAATTCTCAAAAGATTGTTGATGCCGTTGATTTTGAATTTGAATTCGGCAATCCGCAATTCCCCCACTTTGAATTGCCGGAAGGTGAAACTGCGGAAAGTTACTTGGAAAAATTGGCGTTTTCTGGTTTTCAGAAAAAATTCAGTTATTCATCTTTAGCTGATGCGTCGCAAGAAATTCTTAACCGTTTCAAATTTGAACTTGGCGTTATCCAAAAAACCGGATTCGCTTCATATATTTTAATTGTTTGGGACATTGTTAATTGGGCAAAGAATCAAGGGATTGCCGTCGGTCCCGGCCGCGGTTCGGCCGCCGGTTCGCTAATTTTATATTCAATGGGCATTACCAATCTTGACCCGATAAAATATAACCTTCTTTTTGAAAGATTTTTAAATCCCGACCGCATAGCGCCGCCGGATATCGACCTTGATTTTGCCGACCACAGACGCAACGAAGTTTTGGAATATATCGCCAAAAAATATGGCCGCGAACATGTCGCTCAAATCATAACTTTCGGGACAATGGCGGCCCGCGCCGCCATACGCGACGCGGGCCGGGCTCTGGGATTCGGTTATGGTTTTTGCGACACCATCGCCAAAATGATTCCTTTCAATCCGACCCAAGGAATGAAAACCGGATGGCTTGAAAAATCGCTTCAAAATGTAGCCGAATTGAAACAAGCCGTGGACACCGACCCGCAAGCCCGTCAGTTGATTGAAACCGCGAAAAAATTGGAAGGTGTCGCCCGTCACGCTTCAACTCACGCTTGCGGAATCGTCATTACTAAAAATCCGATTACCGAATACATGCCCCTTCAATGGGCCACCAAATCAAACGGTAAAAAAGACGGCGAGCAGGCGCTTGTGACCCAATACGACATGCGTTCGGTTGAGGCCTTGGGACTTTTGAAAATGGACATTTTGGGACTGCGGAACCTGACAACAATTGAAAAAACGCTTGAACTTATAGAAAAAAATTACAGCAAAAAAATAGACATTTACAATATTCCTTTGGATGACGAAAAAACTTTTGAGCTTTTGAAAAAAGCCAACACTACCGGTGTTTTTCAATTGGAATCCGCCGGAATGCGGCGTTATCTGAAAGAATTAAAGCCGACCACTTTGGAAGATATTATCGTTATGGTGGCGGCGTTTCGCCCCGGTCCGATGGAATTTATCCCCACTTATATCGCGCGAAAAAATGGCCTGGAAAGAGTCGAGTACCTGCATCCGAAATTGAAACCTATTTTGGAAAGCACTTACGGCGTCGCCATTTATCAAGAACAAGTCATTAAAATTGCCAATCAAATGGCCGGCTTCACTCTTTCGGAAGCCGATGTCTTGAGAAAGGCTGTCGGTAAAAAAATAAAAAAGCTTCTTGATGAACAGTCGGAGAAATTTATAAGCGGGCTTGTCACCAATGGCATTAGCTTGGCAACCGCGGAAAAAATATGGCAATTTATAGAACCGTTCGCGCGCTATGGCTTCAACAGGTCGCACGCCGCCTGTTACGCGCTTATCGCCTACCAAACGGCTTATCTAAAAACAAATTACCCGGCAGAATTTATGGCTTCTCTTCTGAATACGGAAAGTTTTGATATGGATCGTGTCGCCATATTGATGAACGGAGCCAAAAAGATGGGCATAGATATTCTGCCCCCGGATATTAACGAAAGCCTGGAAAATTTCACTCTGGTTAAACATGAAAATGAAGGAATAAAAATCAGATTTGGTTTTTCGGCGGTAAAAAATTTGAGCGGGAACGCCATTTCAAGCATTATCGAAAAAAGAGAAAATAACGGAAAATTTTTATCATTACAAAATTTTCTTGAAAGAACCCCCTCAACAAATTTAAATAAAAAGTCTCTTGAAGCGCTTACAAAATGCGGAGCTTTAGATGCTTTTAACGAAAGACGAATGCTTAATAACAACATAGAAGAAATTCTGCGGTACTTAAGAGACGCCAACAAAAGCGCCGGGACTCCCCAAACAGGACTTTTTGAATCATATTCAACCGTCGCGCCGCTAAAATTAGCGAATGTTGAGCCGGCGGCAAAAAAAGAAAAACTGGCTTGGGAAAAAGAATTTTTGGGACTATATATTCAGAACATCCGATGCAGGATTATCGTGAAATTATGGAGAAAAAATCGCTGATGATTCAAAAAATAAAACCTGCGTTGGTCGGACAAAAAATCGCCATCGGCGGCCTGATTTCCGGCATACAGAAGTTCGTCACCAAAAATGGCCGCTTGATGCTCTTTACAAAACTTGAGGATTGGGCTAATAAGATAGAGATAGTTGTTTTCCCCAATATATTGGAAAAAAATCCCGACATTTGGCGGGAAGACAATATTATTATCGTTCAGGGAAAAGTTTCTCAGCGCAATGGAACGCTTAGCGTAATTTGCGATGGCGCTCGGGAGTTTTTAATAAATGGAAAAAGAACTTAAAAAATAAATATTAAAATGAAAAAATCAACAAAAATAGATACTATTCGCCACTCGTTGTCGCATTTAATGAGTATGGCGGTGCAAGAGCTTTATCCGAAGGTCGGATTGGGTGTCGGTCCGTTTATCGAAAACGGTTTTTATCAGGATTACGATTTGCCGGAAGTTATTACGCCGGAAATTTTACCTTCACTTGAAAAGCGGATGAAGGAGCTGATCAAGGAGAATACTAAATTTGAACAGCACAACATGGATTTTGATGAGGCCTATAAGTTTTATAAGCGCGACCCTTACAAAACAGGATTTATCGATGACTTAAAAGCCGCCGGAGAGAAAAAAGTCAGTTTTTACAAATCCGGTTGGTTCGACAATCTCTGCGCCGGCCCGCATGTCAGTTCGGCTAAAGAAATTAATCCCGATGCTTTCAAGCTGATCTCAATCGCCGGCGCCTACTGGCGCGGAGACGAAAAAAACAAGATGCTCACCCGTATATATGGCGTGGCTTTTGAAACCGAAAAAGAACTGGAACATTATTTGTGGCAGCAGGAAGAGGCCAAAAAAAGGGATCATCGTATTATTGGAAAAAATTTAGACCTTTTCACTTTTTCCGATTTAGTCGGTAAGGGCCTGCCACTCTTTACCGAGAAGGGCTCCATAATCCGGCGCGAACTTGAAAGATTTATTGTTGACGAAGAAATAAAACGCGGATATAAGCATGTTTACACTCCGGAATTGGCAAAAGTAGAGCTTTACAAAACTTCCGGCCATTATCCCTATTACAAAGATACGATGTATCCCGTTATGAAAATTGATGAGGAAGAATTAATTTTGCGCCCTATGACTTGTCCGCACCACTTCCAACTTTACGCCAGTAAACCCCATTCCTATAAAGAATTACCGCTCCGGATTGCCGAATTAGCCAAACAATTCCGCTATGAAAAATCCGGTGAATTAACCGGTTTAATGCGCGTCCGCAGTTTCTGTTTGGCCGATGCCCATATTATCTGCCAAAAAGAACAAGCTACCGACGAAATTAATAGCGTGCTTGATTTAATCGAATATGCCGCTTCCGCGTTGGGATTAAAAAAAGAAGAAAATTATCGGTATCGCCTATCTTTAGGCGATAGGACAGATACTAAAAAATATTATAAAGACGACCAGGCCTGGAATTTTGCCGAAAACATTTTACGTTCGGTATTAAAAGATAGAAAATCTCCGTTTTTTGAAGAAGAAAATGAGGCCGCTTTTTACGGACCAAAAATAGACATTCAAATGAAGACCTTTTCTGGCAAAGAAGATACGGCTTTTACCGTTCAATACGATTTTGTTATGCCCAAAAGATTTAATCTTACTTATATTGATGAGGCGGGCAAAAAACAAGAACCGATCGTTATTCATCGCTCGTCTATTGGAGCGATAGAACGGGTAATGGCCTTTTTAATCGAACACTATGCCGGCGCTTTTCCGGTTTGGCTTTCCCCTGTTCAGGTAAAAATTCTTAATATAACTGACCGTAATTTGAAATATTCTGAAAAAATTCTGGAAGAACTTAAAAAAGAAGGAATTCGGACAGAATTAGGCAGCGACAATGAAACTATCGGAAAAAAGATTCGCGAATCTGAACTTGAAAAAATTCCCTATATTTTAATAGCCGGCGACAAAGAAGAAAAAAATGATTCAGTCGCGGTTCGCGAGAGAGGCAAAGGCGATCTGGGCGCGATGGAATTGAAAAAATTCATTGAAAAAATCAAAAAAGAAATTGAAAGCAAAAAATAAAATAATCGTGGTTGTTGGGCCAACGGCTTCCGGGAAAAGCGCGCTTGCGATAAAACTCGCCAAAAAATTTGGCGGTGAAATTATTTCCGCCGATTCGCGGCAAGTTTATGAAAGGATGGATATCGGTACCGGCAAAATTACCAAAAAAGAGATGACGAAAATCCCCCATCACCTTCTAGATGCCGCCAATCCCAAAAGGCAATTTTCCGTTGCCCAATACAAACGATTGGCCAATAAAGAAATTAAAAAAATAATTCGCCGTGGGAAAATTCCCATTATTTGCGGCGGAACAGGCTTTTATATTCAATCAATAACGGAAAATATTTCCATTCCGGAAATAAAGCCCGATAAAAAATTAAGGGCTACGCTTGAGAAAAAAACAACAAAAGAATTGTTTAGCCAATTAAAGAAACTGGACCCACGGCGGGCAAAAAACATAGACCGGAACAATCGCCGCCGTTTAATTAGAGCGTTGGAAATAATTATTAAATCCGGAAATAAAGTTCCTCCGCTTAAATCCACGCCCGAATATGAAGCGTTATTTATCGGCATAAGACGCGGTATGAAAGAGTTGAAAGAATTAATAAAAACACGACTTTTGAAACGACTTAAAATAGGAATGGTTAAAGAAGTTATAAATCTGAAAAAATCCGGCTTGAGTTGGAAGCGACTTGAGGATTTCGGCCTGGAATACCGCTATGTCGCCTATTATCTTCAAAACAAGTTGTCTTACGATGAAATGATTGCCAAGCTTCAAAAAGAAATAGAGCATTACGCCAAGCGCCAAATGACTTGGTTCAATCGCAACAAAAAAATTCGCTGGGTTGCGAATTCAAAACAAGTCGGAAAATTAACTAAAAAATTCTTACTTCAGTAATTTTTTGAGAATATCGGAAATGATTTCCGGATTGGCTTTGCCGCGAGTGACGGCCATAACCTGCCCGATTAAAAATTGCAAAGACGCTTCTTTGCCCTTTTTATAATCTGCAACTGCCGCTTGATTTTTACTTATTATTTTTTCAGCGGCTTTCTTGAGCTCATCAGTATCTTGAACCTGTCCCAAATCTTTTTCATCAATAATATTGGAAGGGTCTTTTCCGGTTGCCCACATCTCTTTAAGAACTTCTTTAGCGGCCGACGTGGTTATGTCTCCTTTATGGACTAGACCAACCAATTCGGCAAAATCTTCAGCGGTTATTCTGGTGTCATCAACTTCGGCCGAGGATTTGTTCAAAAGCCCTAAAAAATCACCTAAAATATAATTGGCGGATAAATTGGCAAGCTTGTTTTTGTCGCCACTTTCCAAGTTCATAAGTTCACTTAAAACATTTTCAAAAAACCCTGCGAGCTTTTTATTATTAACCAAAATATTAATCTGATTATCTGTCAATCCGTATTCTGATTTAAATCTTTTCCTTTTGCCACTTGGCAATTCGGGTAATCCGGTTTCGATTTCTTTAACCAATTCGACGTTAGTTTTCAAGAGCGGTAAATCCGGTTCGGGGAAATATCTGTAATCATGGGACTCTTCCTTGGTTCTTTGCAATACCGTTTCCCCTTTTGATTCGTTCCAGCCGTATGTTTGCTGAACAATTTTTTCGCCGCGCTCAAGAATTTTCGTCTGCCGCTTTATTTCAAAATCTATCGCATCGCGGACCGCTTTAAAAGAATTTAAGTTTTTAACTTCAACTTTAGTGCCAAGTTCTTTAGCGCCAACCGGCTTTAATGAGAGATTGGCCTCTACCCGCAATTGTCCTTTTTCCATATCCGCATCGGAAACCCCTAGATATCTCAAAGCTAATTGAAGCTCTTGGGCAAAGGCGACGGCTTCTTTCCCGGAAGTTATGTCGGGCTCAGTGACGAGCTCCATCAAAGGCACGCCCGCACGGTTAAAGTCAACCAAAGAATGACCAATATGGCCGAAATGAATCAGCCGGCCGGTATCCTCTTCAAGATGCACCCGTGTTATTTTTATTTTTTTTGCTATGCCCGGGATACTTAATTCTCCGCCCAAACAAATCGGCTTATCGTATTGAGATATTTGATAACCCTTCGGTAAATCGGGATAGAAATAATTTTTTCTGTCCCATTTGGTAATTTCCGGAATTTTACTTTTCAAAGCTAAACCGACTTTTATAACTTTATCAACCGCCTCTCTGTTTATAACGGGCAAAGTCCCCGGCTGGCCGGTGCAGATAGGGCAAATATTAAAATTGGGATGATGTTCGTCCGGGTCGTTTTTACAGGCACAAAACATCTTTGTTTTCGTCTTCAGTTCCGCGTGTATTTCCAACCCGATAACTGGTTCGTATTTTGTCATGACTCCAGAATACCACAATTACTTCTGGATTTCGATTCCCATTGAACGGGCGGTGCCCATGATGATTTTTTCCGCAGCGCCAATATCATTGGCGTTTAAATCAACCATTTTCTTTTCGGCAATTTCACGAATTTGCGCCATAGTGACTTTACCAACTTTGATCTTCTTCGGATTAGCGCTGGCCTTTTCAATGCCCGCCGCTTTTTTAAGTAAAGACGCCGCCGGTGATGTTTTGAATCTCATATCAAAAGTTCGGTCTTCATAAACCGTAACTTCAACCGGAATAATATCACCGGCCATTTCTTTGGTAGCGACATTAAATTTGCTGACAAACTCGCCGATATTAAGGCCGTGCGGGCCCAAGGCCGTGCCAACCGGCGGCTGGGCTGTCGCCGCTCCGGCGGGAATTTGTATTTTTATAATTGTTTTTATTTTCTTTGCCATATTTTATAATTTTTTTATTTGAAGCGAGTCAAGTTCAACCGCCGTTTCGCGACCGAACATTGAAATTAATACTTTAACCTTGCCATGGTCTTCATCTACTTCATTAACTTTGCCGTCAAAATCTTTAAATGGCCCATCAACTATTTTAACCGGATCGCCGACCGAAAATTCAATTTTGTATTTTGATTCTCCGCCGCTCATCCGTCTTTGAAGGTCAGTTATTTCCCCTGCCGAAACCGGAATGGGCATCGTCCCCGAACCGATAAAGCCGGTAACGCGCGGCGTGTTTCTGACCACATACCACGAATCATCGGTAACAATCATCTCAACCAAAACATAGCCCGGATAAATTTTTTCTTCAATTACCCGCCGTTTGCCGTCTTTAATCTTAATTTTCTTTTCTTTCGGAACCAGAACATTAAAAATTTTATCCTGCATATCCAGGGATTCAATTCTCTGTTTCAAATTGCGCGCCACCGCGTCTTCATAACCGGAATAGGTATGAAGCACGTACCAGTTTCTGCCTTGTGACTGTTGCCGTGTCATAGTTTATCTAAATAGAAAAATGTCCAGGCCCAAGCCGAAAAAGTAGTCTAAGACGCTCAAAAATACCGCCGTAGTAGCAGAAACACCGATAACTATCAATGTATACTTAACAGTAGTGTCTTTGGATGGCCACTCAACTTTGCTCATTTCAACTTTTACTTCTTTGAAATAATTTTTTATTTTTTCCAAATTGCCCATAAATCGGGTGTTAGAATAACAAATAATAAATTAAATGTCAAGGTTTTTGACTGTTTTGGCATGTAGCTGGATGAACCTCTTACGTGGGGCTACTTCGTCGCCCATTAATATATCAAACACTTTATCGGCTTTATCGGCGTCTTCAACACTGATTTGCTTCATGCTTCTGCTTTCCGGATTCATTGTCGTTTCCCAAAGTTGATCGGGATTCATTTCGCCCAAACCTTTATAGCGTTGAATGTTGGGATTTAATATTTTGTCTTTTTTGAAATCCCCCAAAATTTCCGCCTTATCTTCATCGGTATAGGCGTACTCGGATCTTTTTCCGCTTGAAATTTTATAAAGCGGCGGCTCGGCTACGTATATGTGCCCCTGGTTTATCAATTCCGGAAAATAGCGAAAAAATAAGGTTAAAAGCAGCGTTCTAATGTGCGCGCCGTCAACATCCGCATCGGTCATAATTATAATCCGTCCATAACGCAACTTCGAAATATCAAACTCTTCGGCAATGGCCGTGCCAAGCGCGATAACCAGCGCCCTGATTTCTTTGAAAGCCAATATCTTGTCAATTCTTGCTTTTTCAACATTTAAAATCTTGCCGCGCAGAGGCAAAATTGCCTGGAATTTCCTATCGCGCCCCTGTTTTGCCGAACCACCGGCCGAATCGCCTTCAACAATAAATAATTCCGATTCCACGGGGTCGTCGCTAGAACAGTCGGCCAATTTGCCGGGCAAGGCCAATCCTTCCATAATTCCTTTTCTCAACACTGTTTCCCGCGCCGCTTTAGCCGCTTTTCTGGCTTTCGACGCTAAAATTGTTCTTTCTAAAATTTTCTTCGCATCAGATGGATTTTTTTCAAGCCACTCTCCCAAGGACTCTCCAATTACCGCTTCTGTGGCGGTTCTGGCTTCAGGATTTCCCAATTTTGCCTTGGTTTGTCCCTCAAATTGCGGTTCTTGTAATTTAACGCTTATAGCGACCGTAAGCCCTTCACGCACATCTTCACCGGTAAGATTATCTTCCGAATCTTTTACATAACCATTTTTGCGGGCATAGTCGTTAAGCGTCCTTGTAAGCGCGGTCCTAAAACCTGTGGCATGCATTCCGCCCTCCCCCGTGTGGATGTTATTGGCAAAACTTAACTCCTCGGTCTGCATGTCTTCGGTATATTGAAATGCCGTTTCCACCACTATGTCATCATAAGTTTTTTCAACATAAAAAATATTTTCCTGAATGGGTTTTTCATTTTTATTTAAAAAGCGAATGAAAGAAATTAAACCGCCCTCAAAATAAAAGGTGAAAGAGACGGGAATTTTTTTCCTTTCATCGCGGAAAATTATTTTAACGCCCTTTGTTAAATAAGCTTGTTCGCGCAAGTGTTCCAAAATTCTTTTTTCGTCAAACCACTCCCCTCCTTTTTCAAAAGTATTGAAAATTTCCTGATCGGGCTCAAAAGTAACTATAGTACCAGTTATTTTAGAAGTGCCGGTTTTTTTAACTTTTCCGGTTGGCTTGCCTCGTTCGTATTCTTGAGTCCAAATAGCGCCATCCCGGCAGACATCAACCTTCAGCCAGCGCGATAAAGCGTTAACAACTGAAACACCGACTCCGTGAAGACCACCGGAAATTTTATATGACTCGCCGCCGAACTTGCCACCCGCGTGAAGAGTGGTCATAACCGTTTCAAGGGCCGATTTTTTGGTTTGTTTGTGAGTTTCAACCGGAATACCGCGTCCGTCATCAGTTACTTTAACTTTATTTTCTGGAAGTAAAACAATTTCTATATTTTTGGCATATCCTCCCATTGCTTCGTCCAGAGAGTTGTCAAAAACTTCCCAAACCAAATGATGCAGACCGTCAGGACCTGTTGAACCAATATACATCCCCGGCCGTTTTCTGACCGGATCAAGGCCTTCCAAAACATAAATGTCTTTGGCTGTATATGTTGGTTCTTTTTTTGTTTTTATTTTTTCTTTTGCCATTATCTTATTTCGGCATTTAATTCTTTAATCAGCGCATTTTTAATTTTTTCCTCTTCGTGACGGACTTCTTCATTAATTAGCGTGCGCTCGGCTTGATAGATAATATGGAAAGCCAGATTTTTCCTGCCTTCGGGAAGTTCTTCCCCCTCGTAATAATCAAATAAATCGACACCTTTAACCAATTCGGCGCCAGCGCCGTGAATCACATTCAGGACATCGTCTACTTTTGTCTCTCTGCCAACCAAAATAGAAATGTCTCTGATAACCGCCGGAAATTTTGAAATCGGAGAAAATTCCCTTTCCTCTTCCACGATTTCAATTAGTTTTTCAAAGTCCAAGTGAAACATCGCGACTCGGCCGGGAATATCCAAAACTGCGAGCGTGGCCGGATTGACTTCACCGATAATTCCCAAAAAATTTTCACCGTATTTTATATGGGCAAATCGGCCGGGATGCCACCACTTGCTAACCGCCGAGTTATATTGGCAATCCGTAATACCCAGATTTTCAAACAAAACATCAAGATCGCCTTTCAGTTCAAAAAATCTTCTGCCGGCTACATTTTCCTTGCTCTCTTTTACGGCGTAAATTCCGGCCAAACTAAGCCGTTCGGAAGCGGAAGCGGAAAAAACTTTTCCTGATTCAAAAAATTTCACCTTTTCGAAAAAACGAAAATTATTTTTTATATTTTTCAAAAGACCGAAAGTCAATTCCGGCCGCAGAAATTTAAAATCTTCGCTCGCTGGATTTTGAATTTCTATCAACTTACTTTTGTAATCTTCACTGATATCCTTATCACCGACAAAAGAATAATTATAAACTTCGCTGAAACCGACGCCGGTTAAAATATCTCTGGTTTTATTGATTAAAAAATTAACATCATTTTTTTTCGGAATAGTTATGGCGGCCACCGGCATTTGGCCTTTGAGATTCATACAGCCGTAAATTCGAAAGACCTCTTCAATCAAGTCCTCTTCTATTTCCAAATCAAGCCGCGCCGTCGGAACGGTGACAAAAAATAGTTTTTTACCTACGATTTTAATTTTGGCTCCCAGCGATTCCAGAGTTATTTTGACGAATTCCGGCTTAATATTTTCGCCGACTAATTTGTTTAAATAATCCAGATTCAGTTTTATTGTTCTGAGTAAAAATTTCTTCGGATAAATATCAATTTTGCCGCTCGCAATTTTAACGCCGGGAATAATTTCTTGAATCAAAGCGCAAACCCTGTTCATGCCAAATTCGGTCAAATTCGGGTCAATGCCGTAAGAAAAGCGGATGGCGGCATCAGTGTTCAACCCCAAAGTCCGGCTGGTTCGCTTGATGGCGCCCGATTCAAAATTAGCCGATTCAATAACGATTGTTCTTGTTTTTTCAGATATGCCAGTTTCCAGCCCGCCTTTGATTCCGGCAATAGCGGCGGGTTTTTTGCTGTCGGCGATTACCAAAACATCTTCATCCAAATCATAACGGCCGCCGTCAAGTGTATTGATTTTTTCGCCTTTTCGCGCAGTTCTTACGATAATTTTTTTGCCGTCTAACTTGTCATAATCAAAAGCGTGCAGCGGCTGGCCGATTTCAAGCATTACATAATTCAAAATATCCACGATATTGTTGTGAGAATTTATATTGAATTCGGCAAGCGCGTTTTTTAGCCATTTTGGAGAATGCCCGATTTTAACATCAGTCAGGACTTTGGCGATATAGCGCGGACACAAATTTTTTTCAGTAACGCTTACTGAAATAAAATCGCCGGATTTAATTTTTGAATCTTCCCGAAATTTGGTTTTTAATTTTTTCAGCGGCTTTTTGGTCAACGTGGCAATTTCTTTCACTAGACCGTAATGCGACAGCGCGTCATGGGAACGATTGGGCAAAATATCAACATCCAAAATAGAATCGTTGTCGGTTTTTCTGAAGACCGCACATTCGAAAGAATGCATAGTCAGCAACTCCGCCAGTTTTTCAGGCGTTAATTTTATATCAATATATTTTTTTAAAAAGTTATAAGAAAATTTCATGCTATCAAAATTGTTTTAAGAATCTAAAGTCGCTTGAATAAAAAAGCCGGATATCGCTTATGCCGTAATAAATCATGGATAAGCGGTCTAAGCCAACGCCGAAAGCGAATCCTTGCTGTTTGCCCGGAATATAGCCCGCCGCCTTAAAAACTTTGGGATGAACCATGCCGGCTCCGGCCACTTCAAGCCATTTGGAACCGGTCTCCAGCTTAATATCCACTTCAATGCCCGGTTCAACAAAGGGAAAATATCCCGGCCTAAATCTGATTTCAACCTTCTTTTTATTAAAAAATCTTTTAAAAAATTCTTCAAAAATGGCTTTCAGATTGGCCAGAGAAATATCTTCGCCGACCATAAGCCCTTCAATCTGATGGAATTGAATTTCATGGGAAGCGTCGGTGGCTTCATGGCGATAAACGCGGCCGGGGACGATAATCCGCAATGGAGGATTATTTTTTTCCATATAACGCGCCTGCATCGGACTGGTGTGGGTTCTTAACAACAAATGTTGTTTCGGATTTTGGATTTCAGATTTCGGATTTTTAATCCAGAATGTGTCCTGCATCTCTCGCGCCGGATGGTCTTTGGAGATATTCAAAGCGTCAAAATTATAATATTCGCTTTCAATTTCCGAACCGAAAACAACCGAAAAACCCATTGATTGGAAAATGTCCTCAATGCGGCGTTCGACTTTTGTCAAAGGATGAAGATGCCCCAGCGAAACACTCCTGCCGGGCATGGTAACATCAATTCCCTCTTTCTTAAGTTTTTCTTCAACAAATTTGTCTTTCAATTCTACCGATTTTTTGTTGATTAAATTTTCTAAGTCATTCCTTACGGAATTGAGACGGCGGCCGTTATGGGCTTTCAACTCTTCGGGAATGCCCGGGAGTTCTTTAATAAGGTCATTTAACTCGCCTTTGCGGCCGAGATATTTGACCCTTATCTCGTCAAGACGCACTAAATCAAGCGCTCGGCTCACCGCTTCTTTCACTTTTTTTTCCAAGATATTTATTTTTTCATCAAAATTTTCAACTGCCATATTAAGAGTCCGAAACAAACCAATCCTATTACCAAACTTACGCATAAAACAACGGCGCCGAACACGCCGGCATTTTGGGGGTTAGTCAGTAAAATAACGCTAAAAAAAGACGCCCAAGCCAAGATATTCGCGAAAATTAGGGCTATTAAATGCGCTTTTCCACCATCCCAAAACATGCTTGAATTATATCAAATTTGCGCATCAAAAGCAATAAGTGTTGCGGGGGTTGGATTTGAACCAACGACCTCAAGGTTATGCTTACTCTCTACAGCTTCCGCTGCTCCGCCATAATGGCGAATTTGGAGTCTGGACTTTCTCTTCGCCCCCTATAAATATAGGTTGGGCGCCTGCCGTTAAGTCTCTACACCTTTCCATCCTTTTGATATCAGGAGGACTTGGCTCGGGATTGCCCATTTTGGGTTTCCCCGAATTTGACAGGTTATCACGCGCGAATTTCTTCGCGCGCAGCCCATTGCAAAATTAAATCCCAAGCGTCGCGATAATCTGCCGAGAGAGGTTTTCTTTGACGCTTCTTTTCCTCAACAAAATGGATAACACTGCCGTAGGCGATAAACGCCTCAATGGGTAAAACATAAAATATGTTTGGCCCATTTAGATAAATTACGGCAAAGTCAAAATCGGATTTTTTGTATGGTTCGCGCAACATAAGGCGTCTATTTGTCTTAGTTCTGCGATTATCTACAACAAAATTTCCTGACTTTTTATCCAACCATGCTGATTTGATTTGGATTTTTACCAGCTTGCCCCTTACATCCAAAACTAAATCATATGGAAGCCGATCGCCTAAAGGTTTTAGTACTGCCCAGCCGTGTTCTAAAGTCCTCATAATCACGGCCTGTTCAGCTATGTCTCCTTTAAGTTTTGTATCCATTATTCAGGATTTTAATTTTGCGGAATCGAGCCTTGCGAGCTACCAGGCTGCTCTACCCCGCATTGAAATTATAGAATAATTCTGATAATATGGTCAAATATTGGCCAGCGTAGCTCAGTGGTAGAGCACCGCCCTCATAAAGCGGTCGTCACAGGTTCAATTCCTGTCGCTGGCACCAAAAATCAATATATGCGGTGGTAGCTTAGCCCGGTTTAAAGCGCCTCCCTGTCACGGAGGAGATCGTGGGTTCGAATCCCATCCACCGCGCATTTGACAAGACAATATTAAAGTGCCATTATTTAGGCATTGTTCTTCTCAAAAAAATGACGAAGGAGGATCTGATATGAGATGCCAAGCAATGGCTTTTTTTTAATCAATAAACTTTAGTTCTTTGAGAGCTTTTTCGTAGACGCGGACGCCGAATTCTATTTCGCTTCTGGCAATTGGATATTCCGAACTATGCACCAGCTGATTTCTCAATTTATGCGCCTGCCAAATTTCTTCTATATTGGAAACCTGGGCGGAGTTCAAATATTTCAACCTGTCGGCCATTGACTCTCCCGGAAGCCCCATTAGTTTTAATAAACCGTCAAAAATATTATCGGCTTCTATCAACGCCAGCCGTAAATTGGCTTCATCGCTTTGTTTTAAGCGCGAAAGAATCTTTTGCCACGAAGCGTTCAAATTCTTTTTTGGAGTTTTACCACCTTTCAAAAAATTGCTTGTTGCTTTGGAAAATTTGTTTAATACGCCAATTTTGTTTATTAAAATTATAACCAAAAAACCAAAAAACAGTGTCAAAAAAATACCTAGCGACCTAAGATAAGCGGTCCACTCCGAAGCGCCAAAATTAATAACGCTTAAACGGAGATTACTTGTTATGTCGGCTATTAAATCAATCATATAAAGTTTATTTACTCATATCTTCAACTATTTTGGCAATTTTTAGTAATTTAATATCTTCAAAATTATTGCCGATAATCTGGAGTCCGGCCGGCAGTCCATTTACTTCTTTTATAGGAATGGAAATCGCGGGAACCCCCGCCAAATTAATTGAAACCGTGTAAATATCCGCCAGATACATTGATAGCGGATCGTGAGTTTTTTCTCCAAACTTAAAGGCAGTTGTCGGAGAAGTGGGGGTTATAATCGCGTCAACTTCTTTAAAGGCGTGGGTAAAATCTTGTTTTATAAGCCGTCTGACTTTTTGGGCTTTTGCATAATACGCATCGTAATATCCGGCCGAAAGAACATAAGTGCCAAGCATTATTCTCCGCCTCGCTTCTGCGCCAAACCCCTCTCCCCTGCTTTCAAGATAAATATTAAGCAAGTTTTGCAGTTTCTCATTTTTATTTATTTTGGAGCGTCCGTATTTGATACCATCAAACCTTGCAAGATTAGCCGATACTTCGGCGGGCATAATAATATAATAAGCTGCCAATGCCCACTCGCTGTAAGGCAAAGAAATTTCTTCTATTTGCGCGCCTTCTTTTTCCAGTTTTGATATTACCGATTTTATGTTTTTTTCTATTTCCGGGTCCAGACCATGGGTAAAATATTCTCGAGGAACGCCAAATTTTATTTCTTCTATATCCACCGGTTTATCGGAATAACTTTGCCATTCTCTGTCGGCGCTTGTTGAGTCCAATGTATCAACGCCGCGAATAATTTCAAAAACCGTAGCGGCATCGTCTACGCATTTGGTAATCGGTCCGATTTGGTCTAAGGATGAGGCCATGGCCATCAATCCATGGCGGGAAACGGCGCCGTAAGAAGGCTTAAAGCCGACAACGCCGCAAAAACCAGCTGGCTGGCGGATCGAACCGCCCGTATCAGAACCCAGCGCGTAAACGGAAAATCCGGCCTTAACTGCGGCGGCAGAGCCGCCGGAAGAGCCACCGGGTACTCTGTCCAGAGCAGCCGGATTTTTTGTCGGGCCAAAAGCGGAATTCTCGGTTGAGCTGCCCATAGCGAATTCATCCATATTTGTTTTGCCGACAAATACGGCTTCCTCTTCTTTGAGTTTTTTAATTACCGTTGCATCGTAAGGCGCTGTATAATTTTCAAGAATTTTTGAAGCGGCTGTAGCTTTAATGTCACGAATCAAAATATTATCTTTAATTGCTACCGGAATTCCGGCCAACATTTCAATCGGCTCGCCTTTGGAAATTCTGGCATCAACTTTTTTTGCCGATTCAATCGCCTCTTCTTCGGCCAACGATAAAAATGCATGAATATCGCCGTCATTTTTTTTAATCTCGTCAAAATGCGCTCGGGTCAATTCACTAGAAGTTACCTCCCTTTTTTCAAGAAGCTCATGAGCTTGTTTAATTGTCAGTTCTTTTAAGTTCATTCCAAAATTGATGGGACCTTAAAATAATCTTCTTCACGATTCGGAGCGGCATCTAAAATTTGTTTTCGCATTTCAGGGTCAGAAATAACTTTTGTTTCATCATCTTGTCTGGTAACGCTCTCCAAATCCGTGCCTCCGGTCATCGGCTCAACTTTTTCAACATTAACTTCCGATAATTTTTGAATATAGCCAATAATCAAAGATAAATCTTCGGCAAATTTTTCTTTTTCTTTTTCTTCCAGTTTCAATCTGGCCAGTTCGGCAATTTTTTCAACCTCTTTTTTTGTAAGCATTATTTTATAAGTTTCAAAAATGCTTCTTCATTAATAATTTTAACTCCCAATTTTTTTGCTTTGTCATATTTCTCTCCCGGTTCGGCGCCGGCAACGACATAATCAACCGAAACGCTTACCGACGAAGAAATGTCGCCTCCCAATTCTCTAATTCTGCCTTTGGCTTCTTCCCGCGTCAAGGTTTGCATACTGCCGGTTAAAACAAAAATCTTGTTTTTTAATTTCAAAAATTTCGCGCTAATTTTGGGTGAAATGATTTTTATATCAGCGCTATCAAGTTTTTGAAGAAAAATGATAACATTTTTATCGTTAAAATATTCAAAAATGCTTTCGGCGACTTTTGGACCAATATTGGAAATTTTCTGCCAGTCTTCCAATCTCAATTTCCCCGCAACAGCAATTAAATCTTGCGGCCTTGAAACTGTCCTATGTTCAATAAATTTTTTGCCGATATCAATAGCGGTTTCCTCCCCCACATGTTTAATGCCCAAGGCAAAAATAAATTTATACAATCCGATTGTTTTGCTTCTTTGAATTGAAGCAACAACATTTTCAGCCGATTTTTCGGCAAATCTTTCCAGTGGCAATAAGTCGCCGTCTTTCAAATCAAATAAATCGGCCGCATCGGAAATCAAACTATTGTCCAAAAGCGCGTCAATTATTTTTGGCCCGATACCGTCCATATTGAAGGCCGCCTTGGAAACAAAATGATAAAGCCGGCGGTGGTTTACCAGCTCGCATTTTTCCGGATTCAAAACTTTATGGGCGGCTTCACCGGCAACTCTGACAACTTTTTGGCCGCAAAATTCTTTGGGGAAATGAAAGGTTTTTTCCCGCCCGGTTCTCAATTCTTTCAGTGTTTTAATAATATCGGGGATAACATCTCCGGCCCGGCCAACAATAACCGTGTCGCCGATTTTTAATCCCAATCGCTTGATTTCATCTTCATTATGAAGCGTGGCGCGACTTACGGTAACCCCGCCGATTGAAACAGGTCTAAGAATCGCTACCGGCGTCAGTACGCCCGTCCTGCCGACTTGAACGACAATATCTTCAACAATTGTCTCGGCTTCTTTGGCGGCAAATTTATAGGCAATGCCGCCACGCGGCGCCTTGCCGACAACGCCCAATCGCCTTCTGTATTCTTCGGAGTTAATCATCACCACGATACCATCAATTTCAAACGGCAATTTACCGCGATTTTTTTCCCAATAATCGCGAATTTTAAAAACTTCTCCTAAACTATCCACCCTTTTGTTATTGGGATTGGTTCTGAATCCAAACGCTTTCAAAATTAAATGTTCTTCTTTGTGAGTTTTCTGCCCCAAATCAGTTACTAAGGCATACGCAAAAGAATCAAGATGGCGGGAAGCGGTGATTTTGGGGTTGAGCTGACGAATAGAGCCGGCGGCAACATTTCTTGGATTAGCGTAAAGCGGGAGATTTTTTCTCGCCTGTTCTTTATTGAGAGCTTGAAAATCTTTTGTATTCAAAAAAATCTCACCACGGGTTTCAATACTTTTCGGCCATATTTTTAAATTATCTACTATATATTGGAGCCCAGATTTTTTTAAATTTTCAATAATTTCTTCCTTGGGTAATAAAGCGAGCGGGATGGCATTAATGGTTTTTAAATTATTGGTTACATCCTCCCCTATGGTTCCTCGCCGCGGGTTGAGCCGGTTTTGAAAACGCCATTTTCATAAATCATGCTGATGGCCAATCCGTCCAATTTAAGTTCAACATAAAAATCAACTTTGGCGTTACCAAATAGCAATTTCATATTTCTTTCATTCCAATTTTCCATGTCCTCATGTGAAAAAGCGTCATTAAAAGAAAGCATCCGCGTTGAATGGCGAACTTTGGCAAATTTTTTAAGCGGTTTTCCGCCGACCCTTTGGGTTGGCGAATCGGGTGTCATTAATTCAGGGTAGGCCTTTTCGATTTCTTTTAATTCGTTATTTAAAGAATCAAAAACCGCATCCGAGACGCTCGGTTTATCTAAAACATAGTATTCGTAAGAATATTTATTAAGCAAACCCCTTAGTTTTTCGGCCCGAGATTTTGCCTCCCGCCTTTGGCGAGGCTCGCCTGTGGTGGCGTCCTTTTGGGCGGCTGTTTTATTTAAATCTTTTACCATAAATCTATTATAAATATATCAAATTTCCCCATTTCTGACTACTTATATCCCCATCTCTGATTACTTATTTCTTCACGCCTAATTTTGATTATCTGTCCAACCAGTTGTATCACAAGATGCCTCGAGGTTAGTTATGATACAAGAATAAGATATTTAAAATAAAAGCTTATGAGAGTTCAAGAAACCTTATAAAAGTTTAAGATTGAAAATTTTATACAAATCCCCCTCCCTCTTATCTACGGACTCAACAATACAATAATTAACAAATCGATTAATTGATAAAAATTCACAGATAAAATCTATTTCATCGCGACAATCATGCGGATAAATAAAGACACTTTCTTGCAACGCGTAAAAACCAATGTCTTTTAATTTTTTAGAAATGGCTCGTCTTTCTTTTCTCTTTTTGTCGGGGATATCAAAAATTACTAGCCGCCATTTTTTATCCCAAGCTTTGGGTTTTATCAATTCCATATTATCGTAATCAAAATTTTTTATTACTTTTTTTCCATTGCTGGTAATTTTTATATAAAGCTTGTCATTTTTCTCCACTAATTCAACTAATCTTTTTTGATTCAATCGCCTTATGGCATTGTAAATAAGACGGCGATCTATTTTGTTCCAATTCTTGCGCCATTTGATTAACGGTTTTAACATTTGAGCCGCATTCGGTAAAAATAATGAAGACAATACAACTGGACCGGCGGCAGCTATAAATAAAATTTCTCTGGTCAATGATTTGCCTCGTAACATAATTTCAGAATCTTGTAGTTTATTTTTTAATAATTTTTCTTTAATTATAATACATACTTTTTGTAATCACAAGCGACCTCGAGGTTAATTGTGATACTAGAAAATATTGAATATAAAAATGCCTCTTCCGAAGAAGAGGCATTTGCCTTTTTATGTTCCATAGCTATTTCTAGCCAGAGGCAGAATTTTACTTGGCGCCCTCTCCAAGGTTCTTTATCGTCTAATGACCATCACCTCCTTTTCATCTCAAGCCGCAGGGCACTGATGGCAACACTGCGGCCACTAAAAAACTTCACTGTATTTGCAGTATAGCACAAACAATAATGTTTGTCAATAGTTTAAGCAATATATACCACAATATGGCTTATTTGAGGTAAATCGCTCTGTTTTGATTGTGTTCTTCGAGGGTTTTGGAAAAAATGGTTATGCCGTCTTTGGCGGAGAGATAATACCAATACGGGCTCGCTTCCGGAGAAAGCGCCGCCTTGATAGCGGAGATGCCCGGGTTGGCAATAGGCCCCTTTGGCAAACCGCGGTAAAAATAGGTATTGTATCGCGAATCTATTTTCTTGTCGGAGGCAACAATTTCATTGCGGCCGGTGATATAAACCAGCGTGGCATCAACCTGTAGAGGAATATTCGCTTTAAGTCGTTTCCATAATATGCCGGAAACAATTAACCGGTCTGAATCTTTTGGAATCTCTTTTTCAATCAGAGAAGCCATAGTTAAAATCTCATATGTGCTGTAAGAAGAAGTTTTTATGGCCGTCTTCAAATCCGGAGTTAATTTATTATTAAGATTACCAACCATTTTACCAACTATATCAGACAAAGCTGCGTCCTTGAAAAAACGGTAGGAATCGGGGAATAAATATCCTTCCAGAGATGCGGTCTTTGGCTTGTCGGATAAGATTTCCGAAATATTTTCCAAAAATTTAAAACTCGCTAGTGCGTTCGGATTGGTCAAATTAGCCCTTATTAATCTATCCTCAATTTGTTTTAAATTAAACCCCTCAGGAATTACGATTAAGACCTCGTTGGTGCCGCCCAGAGCCAATATATCTCCAATATCGCGAACGGACATTTTTGGCGATAATTTATATTCTCCTGGTTTCAAATCATACTGATTCAAAGACAAGAAAACATAAAGGCGGAAAAGAAAGGGGCTTTTTATCAATCCGGCATTTTTTAAATTTTCGGCGATTGTCTGGGCCGACTCCCCTTTTTCAACTTTCAAGATTATTGTTTCGCCCGAACTGCTTAACGGCGTTCTTATTTTCCACCAAAAAATAAAAAGCGTGGCAAAAATAATAACAAAAAATATTAAAATGACATATGCGATTTTTTTACTCATTTTTTTCCGCCGCTTTTATTATTTTTATAAAACTCTGGAGTTCAAGAGACGCGCCGCCCACTAAGGCGCCGTCAATTCCATTTTGCGCGATAAAATCAGCTGCATTTTCTTCCGAAACCGACCCGCCGTAAAGAACCGGCATATCACTTGCCCATTCGGGTCCGTAGAGGCGGCTTATGATTTTTCTTATTAAAAGCGCCGCCGAAAGGGCATGGTCTGAAGTATCGGCTAAGCCCGTCCCGATGGCCCAAACCGGCTCATAGGCGATAATCAATCGATTGATTTCCGAAACGCCAACTCCTTCTAGAGCGCTCTCAATTTGTCGGGACAATACCTTGGAGATATCGTCATTTTGTTCTTTTTCACCCACGGCCAAAATAACCGTTAATCCGATTCTAAGAGCGGTTTTTAATTTCAGATTTATTATTTCCTCCGTTTCTCCCATGATATACCGCCTTTCGGAATGGCCAATGATCACATGATTACAACCGAGATTTTTCAACATCAATCCCGATATTTCTCCGGTATAAGCGCCGCGCTCGGCCCAGCTGATATTTTGGGCTGCCAATTTTATTTCTTTCCCGCAATTTTTCTTTAACAACTCAAGATAAACAAACGGCGGAGCGATTATCAATTCAATATTTTTCGGCAAGCGCTGAGCCAAAACCCCCTGCACAAAACGCAAGGCCTCGTCAGCCGTTTGAGGATTCATTTTCCAATTAGCGATGATTATCTTTTTTGCGCTCATAATAAAAATAAATATTTAAAAATATTTTCGCCAAATACAGTCATGCCGGTAACTATCAAACCGGCGGCTAAAACTCCCAAAACAATAGACCAAAAGGCATGAGTTTTCGAGATTCCGAAAACAAAAGCGGCCGCCACTCCGGAATAAGCGCCGGTTAACGGTAGTGGAATGGCAACAAACATAAAAAGCGCCCAATTTTTCCAACATGCAAAATGTTCGGTATGTTTTATTCTCGTTCTCTCAAATAACCAAGAAAAAAATTTGTTAAACCAATAAAATTTGCGACTTAAATATTCCGATATTTTTTCCAAACCGAATAGAAGCGGCAGTATCGGCAAAATATTCCCCAAAACACCCAAGACAAACGCTTTATATGGATTAAAGCCAAATTTTAAAATTGCCAAAGGGATAGCTCCTCTAAGCTCGCTTAAAGGCAAGGTGGCGGTAAAAAATGTGATTGATTCATTAAGCATTATTTTCTAAAAATTTCCGCGGCTTCTTCCGGATAAACGGCGACAATATCAAGCCCGGTGCTTAATTCAAAGCCGCCGATGATATCAAATTTTGGCATAATCTCCATATGCCAGTGATAATGGCCGTAACTTGAACTCCTGTCCACCGGCGCCGTATGGATGAAAAAATTGAAAGCGGGGTCTTTCAGTTTTTTATAAATTTGAGAAAGAGATACTTTCAAAGCATCGGCAAGCGCGAATAATTCCGGTTCTTTAATTTTTTCAAAATAAGCAAAATGTTTTTTTGGTAAAATCGCCAATTCAAATTCCGCCCGCGAGGCAAAGGGAGCAATGACAACCATGTCGCTGTTTTGATAGACTACTCTCTTTTTTTCTTTTAATTCCTTACTAAGCATCCGACAATGCGTGCATTTATTATGTTCTTGAAAATAGCGCCGCGAGGCGTCAACACTGCGGGTGATATAAGGCGGCAGTATCGGCAAAGCCAAAATCTGCGAATGAGGATGGGGTATGGATGAACCCGCTTCTTTTCCATGATTATGGAAAATCGATATATATTTTATATTTTTTTCTTCGGCCAAACTTTTATAGCGTTCTTGGAAAGCCGCTAAGACCGTTTTTATTTCTTCTTTGGTAAAATCAGCCAAATAGCGTTCATGGTCTCTATAAATCACAACATCGTGAGAGCCTAATCCTGGCCCAACCGCCGGATTTTTATTCGGGATTATCTGCAAAAACCAATCGTTTTTTGTCTTATCTTGATAAACCAAAACTGGCGGTTTGTTTCCGAATTTAGCGGGATTTTCAAAAGGGCATTTGTTTTTGGCAAGTTCTGTTTTCGCTCTGTCTTCAAATTTATGTCCCGCGCTGCGAAGCGGCGCGAACAAAATCCAATCACCTGAAATTGAGTCCTGGCGAAATTCTGATGTAGATTCGGTTTTTTTATTCTTCATAATTTGTATTTGCCCGTCCACAAACGCCATCTAATTTTGAATAGATCTTTTAATACCTGAAAATAACTTGAAAAATGTACTGTCGAATTGCCGGAGTTATTCCAGATAACCGGCAATTCTTTTATTTTATAGTTAAACTTCTTGGCTAAAACCAGAACTTCAATATCAAAGGCAAAGCGGTTAATTTTCGTCCTGGAAAAAATATCATTGGCTGCTTTGGCGGTGAAAAGCTTAAAAGCCCTTTGGGAATCATGAATATCCCACAATCCGGCAATAATCCTGATGAGATATTTCGAATACTTCCCCAAAAACCGACGATACCATTGAGCATTCTCATTTATTACCGACCCTGGCAGTTCAATTGAGCCAATAACAATGTCATAGCCTTCATTGGAGTACGGCCAGAATTTTTCAATTTGCTCCATTGAAATAGCATTATCGGCATCTACAAAAATACGATAATCGCCAGTCGCGACAAGCATCCCCTGTTTAACAACATAGCCCTTGCCATGATTTTGAGTATTGGCAATCAGGCTGAATTCCGGTTTATTGCTGATAAATTCAGAGACCACTTCAACTGTTTTGTCGGAACCTCCGTCAGAAACCACAATCGCCTCCCAAGAATAATTTAGA
>JAHJZO010000043.1 GCA_018826255.1 Patescibacteria group bacterium
CAATTACCGAATTAATGTTTAAATTTTTAGGCAAATCTTCATTTTTGGGAGCAGATTTTATTTTTATTTCAAAAGTAGTTTTATCAATAGCAAGCCAAGATGGTACTTCGCGTTTTTTTAACTTATTAGCTAAATCAAAAAACATCGCTTTATTTCGGCTCTGTGACCTGATAATTATAACATCACCAATCCGCGTCGGATACGATGGAATAGTGACTTTTTTATTATTCACTAAAAAATGGCCATGACTTACTAGCTGTCGCGCTATAGTTCTCGAAGGCGCGAATCCGCTCCTAAACACCGCATTATCTAACCGGGTTTCAATGGCACTTAATAACAGATCTCCGGCAATGCCTTTTTTTCGAACGGCCTCATTGTAGTACTTTTTAAGCTTTTTTTCGGTAAGATCGTAAATTATTTTTATTTTTTGTTTTTCTAAAAGTTGTGTTCCGAATTCTGATAGAGCTCGGCGCCTTGCCTTGCCATGCGCGCCCGGCTTGTAGGGTTTTTTCAAAAAAGATGATTTCGGAGAAAATGACCTTTCAGCTTTTAGGCCTAAGTTTTCGCCAATTTTTCTTGATAATTTTTCTTTTGGTCCAGTGTAACGCATATTCTTTATACTATACTCTTCTAACTTTTTTTGGCCGCGGGCCGTTATGGGGAGCGGGCGTTGTGTCCTTTATTAATGTTATATTTAGACCATGACTGACCAAAGATCTTACGGCAGATTCACGGCCGGACCCTATTCCTTTTACAAAAATTTCAATTTCACCAAAATCAATTTTTTTAATTTTTTCTAAAACAGTTTCAGCTACCTTTGAAGCCGCATAAGGGGTGGCTTTTTTAGGTCCTTTAAACCCCAAAGAGCCAGCGGAAGACCAAGCCAGGACATTGCCTTTTTCGTCTGCCGCGACAATGGATGTGTTATTGTAGCTTACCCGGATAAAAAATTTTCCTTTAATAAACCTCCGACCAGGTTTAGCGCTTGTTAACTCTGAAGATTTTTCTACAGATTTTTCTACTTTTTGAACTTTTTCTCCTTCCTTGAGGAGCTCTTCTTCAGATTGTTTTTTTATTTTCTTTTTTCCCATTTTTATGTTTTTTCTGACGATTTTTTACGGCCAGAGCCAACCGTCTTCCTAACATTACCTCTCCGGGTTCTTGAGTTGGTTTTAGTCCTTTGCCCTCTAACCGGCAAACCGCGACTGTGGCGAGACCCTCGGTAAGAGCCAATTTCTTTTAGCCGTTTAATGTTGCTTTGAATTTCTCTTTTTAACGCGCCTTCAATTTTATAATTTTTTTCTATATAATCCCTAAGCTTGTTTGCCTCTTCTTCCGTTAATTCGGAGGTTTTTTTAGAAGTATCGATTTTTAAAATGGAAACAATTTTTCTAGCCAAATTTTGGCCTATACCATAGATATAAGCCAAAGACACGACGATTTTTTTATTTTCTGGAATGGTAACTCCAGCGATTCTTAACATAATTTTTATCCTTGTCTCTGCTTATGCTTTGGATTTGAACACACGACATAAAGACGCTTGCGGCGGCGCACTATTTTGCATTTAACGCAAATTTTTTTAACACTTGCTCTAACTTTCATGTTCTTCTGGTAATTCGGCCCCGCTTTCCATCAACAGACAGCTCAACCTCGACTTTGTCGCCAACGAGAACTCTAATAAAATGAAGTCTCATTTTGCCTGACAAATGAGCTAAAACCTCTGTATTGTCATCTAGTTTTACCCTAAACGTGGTATTGGGTAGTGCCTCAGTGACGGTGCCAGTAAACGTAGGCCTTTTATTATTTATCACGGCAATTATTATTTGTCAAGAATAATACTAATCTTTTCCGGATTGCCAGGGGCTTGTCTAACCCAAAATGGCCACAAGGAAATTGTAGCGCTTTTAATAAAATTTTTATTGGAAATAATATTTCTCATTCCAGTTTCATCAAGGCCAAGCAACTCTTTTTTTAATTCGGTTAAATCAGCGGTGAAAACATTACTTTCGTTAAAATTAAAAGTAAAAAATGTTTCACCCTTTTCAAAGTCTGATTTTATAGCCTGAGGATAAGCTATTCTATCCTTGAAATCAAAATTTTTCAAGTCCGAATATTTAGCGGAAATAAAATAACTAACTAATGACTTAAAATCTTTTTCCTTAAAAAATATCGCTTGCCAGCTTATTTTCATTGTTACCACATTGGAGGCAATTTTAAACTCTTCAACTTTTACCGTTGAGGCGCCGTCTATTAACCTTAAATCAGAATCTTTAAACGTATCTAGTACTTCATTTTTAAGCTCTGTTACAAGCATATTTTCTAGATCTTTTTTGGTTCTCTCCACATCTTGGTTAACCATGACCAAGCTGTCTTTTACTGGGGTCATTGCTTCTGTGCTTCTAGCGTAGAATCCGGCAAATCTTGCTGTTCCGTTAAATCCCGGGATTGTAAAGAAAGATGGTCCGATTTGATATTCTTCTCCGGTGGCATCGCTAATAACTTCCGCTTTTATGGAACTGGGAGTCAAATTGGACCCCGACATCTTTGCTCCTGGAACAATAATCGGGTTTTGTATTCTGAATACCTTGCCGTCTTTTGTCTCAAATCTAGTTTGCGCCACTAATTTTTGAGGAGTAGCACTATAAGCGTTATATATTTCTATAACGCCACCGTATTTTGACGGTATATTAACGGGTTCACCTGATGTTTCTATGATTTTAGAACCGGACTTGGTTAACAGGAAATATTGGCCAGGAATAATTCCACTGGCAAAATCAGGCGTGCTTATGTTTTTGCTAACAGCGACGGAAATTGTTGCGCTTACCGGTATTTCTTTTAATGACAGTTTAATATTGGCTTTAGGTAATACCAGATACATTGCCGATACCAAAAGTAAAACTCCGATGACTGCAAGAGCTTTAATTATACGGCTAAATGAAAGGAATTTTTTTGAGGGAAGTTTTTCTAATGGTTGGTTATTATAAAAATCTTCTACATTTTTTTCTAAATCATTTTTGGCATCCGCCTCATAAATAACAACGGGCGGTTCTATTATTGGCTCCGGTTCCGGCTTTGGTTCTAGCTCCTGTCCCGGCTCTAATTCATAAAGTGGTTCCGGTGGCCGAACTATGTCCAGCATTCTTTTTATTTTCTTTTCCATCATAATTGGAGCGGAATCAACTATAGAAAGTTGAATTTTTTGGGCAAATTTCTTAATGTCGTCACTTTCTGTGCTAATGGACAAAGTCTTTCCAATACTCTCAGTTTCCTCTTTTAAAATTTTTAAGGAATTTAAATCAGCGATTAAAATGGAGTTCTTGGGCAAAACCAAAACAACCTCCTGATGCTTTGATTTCATCAATCGGTCAATCAAAATCGCCGTGTCATCTTTAATTCTTGCGCGGATTATTTCAAAACTTTCTGACATTGGCATGATTATAACCTATTATTAAATCCACAGCAATAAAACTATTCCAATAGTGCCTTTATTCTTCTTATTCCAGCCGAACTTGATTCTTCTTTAACAATTTTAAATTTTCCCAAAACTCCCGTATGTTCAACATGCGGCCCGCCGCAAATCTCCCGACTAAAAGAACCGATAGAATAAACTTTTACCCGCTCGCCGTATTTTGATTCAAATACTCCGGTCGCTCCTGCCGCCCTCGCCTCTTCAAGAGACATTTCTTCCATTTTTACCGGTAAATCCTCTTTAATTTTTTCATTAACCATGTCTTCTACTTGTTTAATTTCTTCGGGTGTCATTTTCTGATTACAAGAAAAATCAAAGCGCAAGCGTTCGGGTGTTATATTTGAGCCTTTTTGCGATATTTGTTCGCCCAGTATTTGTCTCAACGCCGCCAGCATCAAATGCGCAGCCGTGTGATATTTTATAGTTGTTTCGCTCGCATCTGCCAGTCCCCCTTTAAACATTCCGGCCGAAGCGGTGCGCGAAAGCTCCTGGTGTTTTTTGAATTCAGCATCAAAATCCGCCTGATTTAAATTTGCCGCTTTAGCTCCCGCGATGTCCTTGATAATGTCAAAAGTAAGCCCATAACTTTCAAATAATTTGAACGTAGATACAGCGTCTAATTTTTCTAATTTATCAAGTTCACGCAATCCTTGTTGAATCGCTTTTTTGAATTTTGAATTTTCTTCGTTAAAAACGGACAAAATCAAATCTTCATTTAATTCCGGATAAAAATTCTTATATTCTTTAACAACTCGCTTTAACAAGTTTTCAATATCTGCCGATTCAACCTCTTTCATAGCCATCACCCTTCGCATTAGTCGTCTCAAAATATAACCCTGCTCTTTATTGGATGGAGTAACGCCATCTGAAATAAGAAAGGAAGTCGCCCGACAATGGTCAAGCATAATTCTACTGGTTTCAACAAGCGATTTAAATAAGTCTGTTTCAAAAATAGTTGATACATTCTGTACCGCTTTTGCCAGCCGTTCCAGCCCCATTCCCGTATCAACACCTTTTTGTTTAAGAGGGGTTAAAGTTTTATCCGGATGTTGATAATATTCGTTGAAAACTAAATTCCAAACCTCAACGCCATCAATGTAAATTTCCGTTGTTGGTCCGCAGGGACCCTCATTACCGGTTGGCCCCCAAAAATTATCTTCGCGGCCGCATTTCTTTATTTTATAATCAGAAAGTCCCAATGATTTCCAAATGTTAAATGACTCCTTGTCTTCCGGCACATCGGTATCGCCAGCGAAAATTGATACATAGCAACGTTCCGGTGAAATTTTCAGTTCTTTAGTTATAAATTCCCAAGCCCATTCAATGGCATTTTCCTTAAAATAATCGCCAAAACTGAAATTACCGAGCATCTCAAAAAAAGTAAGATGCGACTCGTCTCCAACACTGTTAATATCGGAAGTTCTAAACGATTTTTGAATTGATACCGTTCGGCGAACTCCAAAATCCTTTATAGGGTCTTTAGCGCCGGTATAATAGGGCTTGAATTGCTGCATCCCAGCGGTAGTTAAAAGCACCGACGAATCATCATCGGGAACAAGAGAAGAAGACGGCACGATTTTGTGTCCCCTTTTCTCGAAAAACTCTAAAAACTTATTTCGTAATTCGTTAGCCGTCATTACTTAATAATTTATCATAAAATCACTCCCCCACCAAGCATTTCTCCGCTCCGACTGTAAAACACAGCGCTTTGACCGGGAGTAACTGCTCGTTGTGGACTATCAAAAACCATTTGTACCAGTTTCGGACGATCGTCGGAATTTGGGATATTTCGCAATTCGGCCTTTTGCAGCGGCTGGCGGTATCTGATGCGTGCTAAGCACTTTATTGGCAATTTGGGCTGTTTTCCAGAAATCCAATTGATATTTTTAACAAGTAATTCTTTGGCAAAAAGATTTTTACTTTCGCCTTCGGCAACCCATAATGTATTGGTATCAACATCTTTCGCCGCTACATAATAAATTTTACCTTGTTCGCCGGACAAACTTCCTTTGATGCCGATTCCTTTTCTTTGTCCGATGGTATAGAAAATCGCGCCGTCATGGGTCCCTATAGTTTTACCCTTCAATGTTTTAATCGGTCCGGGGTTTTTTCCGAGTTTTTCTTTTAAAAATTCTCCCACATTAATTTCGCCGACAAAACAAATACCTTGAGAGTCGGGTTTTTCGGCTGTTGGCAATTTATATTTTTTTGCCAGCGCTCGTACTTGCGGTTTTGTATACTCGCCGAGTGGGAAAAGACAATGCTTTAACTGTTCCTGTGCTAGTGCCCACAAAAAATATGTTTGATCTTTATTCACATCTTTTGCGGCCGCAATACTTGTGAAATGATTATTTTTTACTAATCGCGCGTAGTGACCGGTAGCAATATAATCCGCGCCAAGTTTTAACGCTGTTTTTAAAAACAAGCCGAATTTTATTTCTTTATTACACATTACATCAGGATTGGGAGTTACTCCATCCGCATATCCCGAAACCATATAATCAACAACTGATTTTTTAAATTCTTTTTCAAAATCAAAAACATAAAATGGAATATCCAAGGTACCGGCAACTCTGCGCGCGTCTGTCGCGTCGTCTTCAGCGCAACCAGTCAAAGACCACCCCTTCATATAAACTCCGGTAACATCATATTTTTTTAACAATAACAAAGCGGTGACGGAACTATCTACTCCGCCAGACATGGCCACGAAAACTTTTGGTTTTCTTTTAATCCCCCTCACAAATTTATAGGTTTCGGAAACCTATAAAGTATAAAACAAATTTAAAACCCCGCCAAGGCGGGGTAAAGATTCATTCTAACAGAGAGTGAAAGAACACTCCCTGCATTTTGTACAGCCCTCTTCATAGATTAAAGTCCCTCTATGACACTGCGGGCAATAATTGCCTCTAATTTCTTTTCCATTTTCAACTGTTCCATTTTCAGGATCCAAGTCGGCAATATTTGGACTTGCCGCTTCTTCAAACCCAAATCGTTTCAAATAGATATCGATCGCTTTACCAATTCCATCGGCGATTGATTTTACCTTTTCTTTGCCGAATCCGGCTGTTCGACTGCCGCCAATTCCGCTTAAGTGATTCCTAATTCGCATTAGCTTTTCAATCGGTGAAAAGGACGAATTTTCTCTCAAAAGCTCTGAAGCTAGTCGGCCCATTGCCTCCGCGTCAGCGGCGGCATCCGTGCCGGCCTTGGCAACCGTTACAAAAATTTCAAAGGGCTCTTTAGGACCGATATCCACATTCCAATTTATGGTAATAAAAGCGGCTCCATCGGGAGTTTCCACTTTAATTGTGGTCCCCAGAATTTCAGGGCGGGAACGGATAAAACTTTTTATCGTTTTAACTGTCTTTTCTCCGATTCCGACAGAAAATACTTGGCCCTTGCAACCGTCCCTGAAAACCGTCACCCCAAGGCATTCGGTTTCGTAAGCCAATAAAAAGGCTTTTTTAATATCTTCTTCCGTTGCCGAGTTTTTCAAATTGATGGTTTTACTGACACCGTTATCAACATGTTTTTGAAACGCGGCTTGCATTTTCACATGCCATTCCGGCGAAATTTCGTGCGCCGTCATAAAGATCTTTTTAACGTCGTCGGGGATGCCATTCATATTGCCTATTTCACCGCGATTTTTTACTTCTTCTTCCAGAGCTTGAGAATAAAATCCCCGCTCTCTTGCCAATTCCAAAAATCTTTCCAAGCTTGGAGAGAAAATATTCAAAACGCGATCTTCATATCGATGAATTCTGGTGAGACCGTAATTCGGTTCAATCCCCGCGGAGCATCCTCCCAGAATAGAAAGTTCTCCGGTTGGCGCGATAGTTGTAATGGTGCAATTTCTGATTGGCGCGCCGTTTTTATAAATACTTTTATCCCAAAACGGAAATGGTCCTCTACCTTTCGCCAAATCTTCGGACGCATTATGGCCAGTTTCATTGATGAATTTCATTACTTTACCGGCAAATTCGCAGGCCTCGTTTGAGGTATAAGAAATCCCCAGATAAGCCAGCGTATCGGCCCAGCCCATTACTCCTAGGCCAATTCGCCTTATTTTATGAGCGAATTCCATAATTTGAGGCATCGGGTAAGGATTCAGGTCAATAACATTATCAAGAAAATGAACCCCCAATCTAACCGCGTCTCTAAGCGCGTCCCAATTAATTACATATCTATTATCTTCCAGTTTGGATAAAAATCTTATAAGAGAAACCGAACCCAAATTACAAACATCATAAGGAAACAATGGTTGCTCCCCGCAGGGATTAGTTGATTCAATTTTCATCAAGTCCGGAATCGGATTAGCCGGCCCTCTGTTGGTTTTGTCAATAAACCACAAACCGGGACAACCACCTTCCCATGCCATTTTAACAATCAAATCAAAAACCATTTTGGCTTTTAATTGACCGACTACTTCGCCATTTCGCGGGTCAAGCAAATTATACTCGCCATCTTTCTCAAGCGCTTTCATGAAAGCGTCAGTAGTAGCAATGGAAATATTAAAGTGAGAAATTTGCGTTCCCAAAAGTAATGTTTTCAATCCATCAAGCGCTTTGCGGCTGTAAATGTGCGGCTTAATCCATTCGTATATTTCATTATTCTTGCCGCGAAGCGTGCCTTTACAGATTATGGCTTCCAAAATATCCGGATGATGAACATCAAACATGGCCATATTGGCGCCGCGGCGAGTTCCGCCTTGCGTCACTTTGTCCGTGGAAGCGTCAAACACTTCCAGAAAAGAAATCGGGCCCGATGACTTACCTCTGGTTGACCCGACTATGGCATTTTTGGGGCGCAAAGATGAAAATGAAAATCCCGTTCCGCCACCTGACTTGTGAATCAGGGCCTGCCATTTAATGGCGTCGTAAATTCCCTCCATTGAATCCTCAACCGGCAGAACAAAACAGGCGGAAAATTGAAGTCCATTACCCGTGCCGGCATTGTAAAGTGTCGGCGCGTTTGGAAAGAATTTTCTCCCTGCCATCAAATCGTAAAATTTTGCGGCTAGAGCAATAACTTCCTCTTCCGTCGCTCCATAGTTTTTGTCGGCCGTAGCGATATAATACGCCACCCGCCAGCACATGCCATCAATTGTTTCCAAAATTTTTCCATCTTTATCGCGTCTCAAAAATCTTTCATTGATAAGCTTATGCGCGTCAAAAGTCCAATCGTGAAATTGAATATTACTTTTCTTCAAATTTTCCGGTATTGGCGCAATATAAACGCTTTGTTCCTCTTCCATTTTTTCCTCCCTTATAGTTTGTCATTCAATTTTCAAAGGTCGTTAAAACACTGAAAACATATCACTTGCTCTTGATTTTTGTCAAAAAAAGTATAAAATAGCAGACGATGATTAATTACAACGAACTAAAACCGGGAGTTGTTTTTATTTTGGATGGCGAACCGTACGAAGTGCTAGAGTTCAGCTTTTTGAGGATGCAGCAACGAAAACCGGTCGCGCAAACAAAAATCAGAAATATAATCACAGGCAAAATATTAAGCCGCAATTTTCAGCATACGGACAGTTTTCAGGAAGCTGAAATTAATTATAAAAAAGTTAAATTTTTATTTTCACATAGAGATAAATTTGTTTTTTGCGAAATCAAAAATCCATCAGCCCGTTTTGAATTGCCCGCCGAAACTATTGGCGATAAGGCGAAATTTTTCAAATCGAATTTAGAGGTTGAAATAGCTAGTTTTCAGGACAAAATAATAAACGTCAGACTGCCAATAAAAATGGAATATAAGGTTATTGAAGCGCCACCGGCAATCCGCGGCAATAC
Source organism: Patescibacteria group bacterium (assembly GCA_018826255.1). GTDB lineage: Bacteria > Patescibacteriota > Minisyncoccia > UBA10092 > UBA10092 > UBA10092. The sequence continues at coordinate 9,265 of JAHJZO010000043.1, forward strand.
GGCCCAAGGCGGCACCAAAACCATTACCTTGGAAACGGGGGCGCAAATTCAAGCCCCTTTGTTCATAAACGAAGGCGACATTGTCCGCGTTAACACTCAAACCAACGAATACGACGAAAGAATAGAGAAAGGAAAATAATTATTTTTTAGATACGTCTTCCAGGATTTTTTTAAGGCCGATAACGTCAACGTCTTTACGCTGTTTTTTGACCGGTTCTGGAATTTCTCTCGTTCTGACAAAAGGAGCAGGTTTTTGTTTTGATTTTGTAAAACAATCTTTGCAATAAACCGCCCGGTTTGGGTCGGGCTTGAATGGAACCTGTACGTTTTTGTTGCAACTGGCGCAAACAGCGTCAAACATTCCCTTGTCCTCCGTAGCCTTGGCGTAGGAGGGTCTATTATCTTCAATTGATTCCATTCCGATTTTCACCCCAGCTGCTTCGGCAATAATTTTTTCAACATCTGCTCTCGGAGTGCTGTATGTTTTACGAGAATAATCTATAATTTCGTTGGCATAAGAAAGTTCCGGCCTCGGCACCGGGGGCAGTGTAATCGCCGAAAATGGTCTTGAAGGAACACCGTCAACCATTAATCGAAGATAAACATTATAATTAGGCAAATTTAACAGATCTTCGGCCACTATATTCGGACCGAACTGTTTTTCTTCAAGAAATTCAACATCCTCTCCGCCGGTTCTGAAAGCCACAAAGGTGCCGACATTACCGAACACGGCGTCTTTAACTTTGGTATTTTGGTCGTGCACCAGCTGCCCGATATATTGGTTGGTGATTACCAGGTTTAATCTGTATTTTCTGGCTTCGGATAATATTGTCGCGAAACTGTCGGTAACGAAATTCTGGAACTCATCAACATAAAGATAAAAATCCCTGCGTTCATCTTCCGGAATATTGACGCGGCTCATCGCCGCGAGCTGGATTTTTGTTATCAACATTCCGCCGAGAAGTTTGGAATTGTCCTCGCCTATCCGCCCCTTTGACAGGTTCATTATTATAATTTTTCTTTCATCCATCGCTTTTCTGAAATCAAAGGATGATTGCGGCTGGCCAATGATATTCCTGATAACTGCCGCCGAACTGAACTGGCCTATTTTGTTCTGAATCGCCGCCGTGGCTTCTTGTTCATAGCGTTGCTGGTATTTGGCGTATTCCTGCGTCCAGAACGCTTTGATAACAGGATCTTCAAGCTTATCGACGATTGACTTTCTAAATTCCTTGTCGGAAAACATCCTGTTTATTCCCAAAAGCGTTGAGCCGGGGATTTCCAAAAGAGCCAATACGGTATTATTTAAAATATATTCCATTCTTGCCGACCAAACGTCGGGCCAGATTTTTTTGAAAACGCCCATCAGTCCGGAAGCAACCAGATGCCTTATTTCAGGGTCAACTTTTTCAATAACATTAAAAGCTATCGGATGATCCATATCAGCCGGATTAAAATAAATCACATCTTTGATCCTGTTTTCTGGAATGCAATTAAGTAAACTTTCCGCCATGTCGCCATGGGGGTCTATAAAACCAACACCATGACCGGCGGCGATATCAGATACCAACATGTTCATCAAAAGCGTGGTTTTTCCGGTGCCTGTTTGGCCGATGATATACATATGGCGCCGCCGGTCATCTGTTCTGATGCCAAAACGCTTTCTTTCATTTCTATAATTCGTTTCCGCAAAATATGTTATTTTTTCATTGATCATATTAGGCATATAGGTTACATGGGCAAGCCAACCGGCGGCTCGGCTTTTCTGGTCCCGACTCGCTGTATGGCCGGAGCCTCAACTATTATAATCGGATAGTGATAAATGGTTGCCAATTCCTCAATATTCAAAACAAAATCCTTTTTATTTTTAGACATTTTACGATTTAAAAACCGGTCAATAAAAGCAATTTTCCTAATATATTCGCGACGATTTTTTATAAAGGGAATTATCCTTGGCTGATCGGCCGTTGTCCCCGCTTTTTTGTTTCCCTTAAAAGCGTTGAGGTCGACCGTGTTGAATTGTTTGAACGCGCCAACAACGGCAGCTATATTGGCTTTATTAAAAACATTTTTTCCGGCGATATAGCCGAAACGGATACAAACTCTAAAAGCTAGCTTGGAGATTTTATTTTCAATAGCTTCAACTACTAGCTTGCCGCCAGGAGAAAGGTTCACCGCGGACGGTTTTGCTTCTTCTTTTTTTTCGCCCCACTCGGGATAGACCGCGATTGCCCCCAATAGATTACCAAGAAATTCACCAAGGCCTTCAAAAATACTTTCTAAAAAACCTTTTTTGGTCTCAACTTTTTTACCGGTTAATTTATTAATTATTGCCGCGCCCTCTTCTTTGCATTTTTTCCATTTTTCTTCCTTTTCCGAAATTGGAGCTATTAAATATTGAATAAAAATATTTTCGTCCGGTTTTAAATTTGAAATAATTTCAAGAAAAGAAGCCATTGGGTCTATGCGTCTTTCCGCTTGTCTTTCTTCAAAGGATATATATGTTCTAATCGGATAAAAATCATCTTTTTCCAGAATAAGTTCAGCGCCTCCTATAGTATAGGATTCGGAGGAACTTTTTTCAGCCAGAGAATTCGCGTAATCCAAGACCTCCGAAATCTCGGCCTCGGGATATTGAGAGTGTATTTGGGATTCAACCAGGTTTTTGAATTGCTCCGGAGTTCTGATATAGAAATGCATCGCTCCGCCAAGGCCGACGATTTCCAAACTAAACCATTCCTGCACTTTTCCCTTCCAATATTTATCCAAAAATTTTATGCTGGAAAGAGTGCCATGTAGACCGGCAAAAATTTGTTCCATGGCTTTTGGTGTCTTTTCTATAATCCTGGGGATTTCTACCTCCAAAAGAAGCCAAATGATTTTTTTTGCCGCTTTGGCTTTGAGATATTTAATCCAAAGTTCAATAGAAAGTACAATCAAAAAAGGAGGTAGCCAAAGCCACCAAAGCTTGAAAAAAATACTAATTATTGTAAAAAAGTCCGTCATTTACAACAAAATGAAACGTTCGTTGTCTATTTTTTTAAATACCTTTTTATTCTGAAGATTAAGAATGATCGTATTGTCTTTCACTAATCGCTTAGCTTTAACAATTTTTATTATTTCTTCTTTTGTAAGTCCTTTTCCGGCGCCACTTAAGGTGGAAACTAAAACATCACATACCGTTCCCGGTTCATAACCCCAATCGGATAAAGCATATGTTCCTCGCCCAACCAAAACAAAACGCGGGTCTTTAATCAATTCATTATGCACAGTTTGAGAATGGGCCCGGCGACCATCAAAAGAAACTTGGTTTATTAAGTTCGCCACTTGAACGAAATGAAGCGGTTTTTGTTCCTTTTTGAAAATTAAATACGCCTTATCTTTTACGCCTTTGGGCGATACTTCCGGAGAATGAATAAGTCCCCACTCGCCAAACGGATTTTGGGAAATCTCTCTACAAAGTTCGACATAGGAAAATAAGGATTTATCACCAAGTTCATTATTTATGGAAGTTGCGATTTTTAAAACCGCCTCTTTTGGTATTGGAGAAGTTTGTTCAGCTAATTTTTTCTTTAAAGCGCCAATCAAATTAATGGCATTATTATATGCGCTAGTGTTCAATGCCCAAGCATCGCGCCATAAAGACGTTTCTTTGAAATAGGTGAATTTCTCTTTCCCTAAAGTCAACGCAAAATTAATCAAGTTTTCATTGTTTTTTTCCTTTAGGGAAAACGACTCGGAAAGTTCTTTTAGAAGAGAGTCTTTTTTTCTTATACCGCCATAATCTGTCAAATGCTTTTCAATAATTGCAAATATCGGCTTTATTGGCTCCAAAACACTTTTGTTTGCAAGCCGCTCCAACCCTAGGGCTTCAATTTGTCTTACTCGTTCTCTTGTTATTCCAAGATTCTGACCTATAGCCTCAAGAGTTTGGCAAGAAACAGAACGAAGGCCAAAGCGCTTCTCAATAATTTCGCGGGTTCTTGGATTAAGAACTTTCGTTAGTTCGTCTATTATGTTTTTTAAATTTTGCTTCTGCATGTGTCTTTAGATAACGTTTGTAATACTAAACATAATAAAGTATTATGCTAGATATGTCAACTTTTATTTAGCATCTTGGACCAACTAACTAAAATTGGCGAAGCTATAAAAATTGACGAGTAAGTTCCTGAAAAAATACCCACCATTAACGCCAATATAAAATACTTCAGTTCTTCCCCGCCGAAAATAAATAGTGCAAATAAAGTCAGCAAAACCGTAAATGACGTGCTAATAGAACGGACCATGGTTTCGTTAATGCTTTGATTAACTAGCGATATAAAGTCTAATGATTCATAACGTTTCAAATTTTCCCTAATTCTATCAAAAACAACAATAGTGTCATGAACCGAAAATCCTAAAGTTACGAGAAGCGCCACTATAAAGTTAGTCCCGATTTCAATGCCGTAATAGTGACCTAGGATTGAAAATAATCCGATTGGAATTATTAAGTCGTGAAACAGGGCTGCCAATGTCGCGACACCATATCGCCAAGAACTCAGGGGGTGGGAAATTTTTCTGAAAGCCCACGCGATATAAAGGGAAATTCCCAAAAGCACTATAATAATGGCTTTAATTGACTTCTGTTGCAGTTCTACTCCTACGGTCGGCCCGATTGATGAAAATCGTCTTTCCTCAACTCCGTCTACATTTAATATTTTCATTATTTCCTGATGAGTTGCTTCGTCCGTTTCTTTAAACCGAAAATTTGCTCCGTTGCCGCCAACCGATGAGACGCGCAAATCGCTTAAATTTAAGGATTTTAATGATTTGGCAATTTTTTCCGTTTCAGGACGATTATTAGGATAAGAAACTTCCAATATAGAACCGCCTTTAAAATCAATGCCAAATTCCAAACCCCATAAAAGAAGCGCGATAACACTGGCGGCTATAAAAGTAATTGAAATCGTATAATAAATTTTTCTTTTGCCTATAATATCAATCATATTGTTTTAGATGCTTAACCCCCACAAGCCATGGCCTTTTTTCTAAAGAATTTATCGGTAGAAATTTTAAAAATGAACGGGTAACAAAAATGGCGGAAAACATACTGACGACAACACCTATACTAAGGGTTAGGGCAAAACCTTTAACAACACTCGTTGTGAAATAGTACAAAACCGCCGTTGTTATAAGTGTTGAAATGTTTGAGTCCCTAATTGAGGGCCAGGCGCGAGTAAAACCGTCGTCAATCGCGGAACCCAATCCTTTGCCGGTTCTGAATTCTTCTTTCATTCTTTCAAATATCAAAATATTGGCGTCAACCGCCATGCCGATTGAAAGTATAAACCCGGCGACTCCGGCCAATGTTAACGTAACAGGTACTAGCTTAAACAGCGCTAAAACTAAAACAGCATAAATCACTAATGCGACTACGGCAACAACGCCAGGAAAACGATAAAACGTAATCATAAAAATCACTACGGCCAAAAATCCGATAAGGCCCGCTGTAATACTTTTATTGAGTGAATCTTGGCCCAAACTGGCGCCGACTGAGTCTTGAGAAATTAATTTTATCGGAACCGGTAACGCGCCGGCATTTAACGCTTCGACTAATTTTCTGGTCTCGTCAATGGTGAATTTTCCGGAAATCACGGCACTGCCGCCGGAAATTGGTTCTCTTACTACGGGCGATGACCTTTGAAATCCATCGAGGTATATGCCTATCATTTTGCCAACATTTCGCGCCGTCAATTCTTCAAATATTTTCGCTCCTTCAGCGTCAAACTGAACGCTCACCTCTGGTTGATAAGTGGTTTGATTGAATTCCACCTTGGCGCTTTTTATATATTTGCCGCTTAAATTTGTCGCTTTAAAATAAGCGTCTTGCGTTAAGTAAGCTTCATTACCAGCTTGTTGCTCATTTAAAATCATCTGCGTCTCGGCATCATCACGCTGTTCTTTAAATTCCAAAAATGGCGTTTCGCCTATTAATGCGATAGCTTGCGCGATATCTTTTATTCCGGCAAGTTCTACTATCAATCGCCAGTCAGAGCCGGAATGTTCAACTTCGATAACGGGTTCGCTGACACCAAAAAAATTAACGCGTCTTTCAATAACATCGCGCAAACCGGACATGGCCGATTCGGAATCTTGGCCGGCGATATTGGAAACATCGGCTAAATAAACCAGACGCGTACCGCCTGCTAAATCAAGGCCGAGTTTGAAAGGTACTTTAACAAAATTCGGCAAGGTAACCGGCGAAATAACATTCACTTTACTAATCACCTTATCCCAGGCAAGCGGATAAATAAAAAATGCCGCGATAATAGCGATAAAAAAAATTGCCGAGGCAATAATGCGTGTTTTTTTTACAGCATCCAGTTTAAAAATTTTGTCAGGAGAGTAATTAGAAGACATGATAATAAAGTTTTAAACTATTGACTTGATTTCGTCAAGAATTTCCTGTGGGATTGGATCGCGAGCTGAACTTTTACCCGGATATCTCCAAGCGGTAATTATTTTTATTTGTTTTTTACTAATTTGATACATTACCCAGATTTCACCTTTATGTAGTTGTCTCCCTTCGGGAGATCTCCCGTAGGGAGACATTGCCGCAATTAAACTAGGTACAATCGCCTCTTCAATCCGCGCCGGATGCCTGATAATTCTTTTAATTCTTTGCTGCGACAAACCATAACAGCGCATTTTGTAAATTGAATGCTTCGTCCATTGATACTTATCGTTTATTTTTGCCATTTTATTTTTCCACTTCGCCAACCGCTTTTCGATACGTGCAAAAATCACAATCACTCCCCATGTTTGGAATTTCATCACTCATCAAACATTTATGCGCTTTCAAAATAACCGCTTCAATCCAGCTGTCGTCACCTTTATATGGCAAGAGTTTAATATCAAATTCTAATTTGCCGTCAAACGCTTCTTTGTCGGCGTCGCCGTTGCAGTAAACAAAATAACCGGTGTCATTGACCTTAAAATCATTTTTCCGAAAAAGCCATTGATATATTTCCATTTGCCGTTTGTAGCCATCTTGCCATTCCGCATCCAAAGTAACTTCAGTGGTCTTAGATGTCGCTTTGTAATCAACGATAATAAGTTCCCCTTTGGGATTAACCCAAATGTCGTCTATAGCGCCGGTGATAATAAAATTGGTCAGTTCGTGAAAGTATTGAATGCCTTCTCTCAAAGCATCGCGCCACTTTTCCATATTTTCGTTCTTATAAGGAATAGCGTCCACTTTATAGGTTTTCATAAGCGGATGCGGATTACCAGCCGCCCGGTGGATATCAAATTCTTTTTTTAAAAGAGTATCAACGGCTTTGTTCAAGTTAAAAGGAAAACCGGGCGGCTGGCCGATTCCCAAACGCCGGTCAAAATAAAAACAGCGCGGGCACGCTAAGAAATTATCAATTTTGGAACGGCTTAATTTAAACGGCGTCTTTGATGCCGGGTCAAAAATATTCCTGCTTCTTTTTGGATTATAAAATTTCGACATATTTATTTATTAATACGGGCGGCGAGGGCAAAATGGAAAAAATAATTATTTAAATCTTCAAAAGTGGTTTTGTATTCTTTCCCTCCAAACATGGCATCAGCTAATAATTCACGAGCTCGGACAATTTCTTTCAGCCGCAAACGCCAGCGAAGATCAGCAATTGTCAGGTCTAAAAGTTCAAAAGCCCTAGCAATGGCATTGTCGTATGATTTTTCATCTTTATCCCGCCAATTTAGCGCGCGGCTTATTTCGCTTCCGATATTTCCCATTTGTTCATAAAAAGAAAGTTTTTGCCAGTTACTGGTAAATATCTTTTTACGTTGAATCTTTTTTATTGCTTTAATCAAATCGCCGAATTGATTTTCGGCAATTTTTTTCAGTTCTTCTTTAGAAATTGTATCTTTAACAATTTTAATTTCCATACGAATTTTTACTCTAATTCTAACGCTATTAGTCCATATTTCCTAATTTTGTCCTTGTATCCGGGAAAACTATGCCACATACCGCGCGCTTCTTTGACTGTATGGGTTTTGGGATTGATTGTCTCCGGCTTATATTTTTTGAGTATCGCAACAATTGATTTAAAAATCGCTACTTTTTTAACTTTCATCTCAAATACATCTTTTCCGCAAATTAATTTTGCCGTATCTCCAGCTTTTATATTTCGGTATCTTTCGGTCGCGGCTCTGGTCTCCACTTTTTTCTTCCCATTCTTAATCGCCTCAAAAATATCCTTATTTATTATCCTAAATCGTAATATTATAATTTTCGATTTATTTTTCGCCATAAAACCTTTTATAAATTTCCGGCGCCGATGTTTTCAATAATTCTTTTATCGGATCTTCTTTTTGCACTCGCTTAAATTGCGAGCCTTGTCGTGCGCCGCCCTTTACCTTTTGTGTGAAACTTTGAATTAGCCTCGAACATTCTTGCGCTAAATTATTTAAATATTTAAATGTTTCAAGATTTAAATAGCCAACATCTAAAGCAATGTAAAGTTGCGCCCGCACCTCTCCGGCAGAGCCTTTCGCTATATAAAGATAATTAACAAGTTCCTGTCGCGTGCCACGCTCAAAACCTTCCGCAATATTACTCATTATTGAAACCGCCGCCCGTTGGATTTGGTCTTTAAATCCGAAATCCTTGCAATCTTTTAGCGCTTTATAAATTTCTTTTGTCAAAAGACGGGATTTTTGCCAGCAAATTAAGTCCTCGAATTTTTGAATGGTGACCATTGTTTAAATATTTAAATATAA
>JAHJZO010000044.1 GCA_018826255.1 Patescibacteria group bacterium
CGTGGAATAAAGTGATCGAGATTAAAAATGGAATGGTCGTTGAATTAACTAATATAATTTTATTTCCATTAGAGCTTAAAAAAGTTGAAGTGGTTAAAGTATCATCACAAGCATTTTCTGAGTTCGCCATAAATGGCGGCAAATTAGAAATAAAAAATGCTAAAACAAAAACTGTTAAAATTTACGATTTAAAAAATGGTGAACTATTAACAAAAAGCAATTTTACACTAGCCACCTCAACAAGTGAAATTATTTCTCCGGATAAAAACAAAAAACTCTACCTTTCAAGTAATAAACTTTGGGTGGATAAAGATTTGATAGCCGATTTTGAATCAACGGTTGATTTCTTTGACTGGTTTAACGATTCCGAACATTTATTCTGGCTTAGCAAAAATGAACTAACGATTGCCGAATTGGATAATCGGGGAGGTAAGCGCAACAGCGTTAAATATTATCTTAATATTGAATCCCCCGTTTTCTGGGATCGTAATAATTCCGATTTTTATTTCTTTGATAAAACTCCCGAAAAAGACGTTTTATACAAAATAAAACTAAAAGTTTAACGCTTCGACCACTGAGGGGCGCGGCGGGCGCCTTTGAGGCCCGGTTTCTTTCTTTCCTTTTTTCTCGGGTCGCGGGTTAAAAAGTCAACAGTTTTTAATATAGTTTTAAGTTCTGGTTGGGCTATAACTAATGCCCGGCTGATAGCATGGCGCGAAGCAACGGCTTGGGCCTGTAATCCCCCGCCCATAACTTTAAGAGTAACGGAAAACTCTGTAATTCCGGTTTTTACAAAGGGGCTTCTTACAATAGCCAGTTGTTCTTTGCTCTTAAAATATTCTGAAAAAGCCCTTCCATTTACCGTTATTTCTTCCTTTTTTACGCCAAGCATAACTCTCGCCCTGGCCGTAACAGTTTTTCTTCTACCAACAGCTTCGTAGTATTTTTTTACAGTTTCTTTTTTTTGTTTTTTTACGGGCATATTATTTTTCAATAGTTAATCTTTTCATGAGTTTAGCGCGCAACCGATTTTTATTAAGCATTCTTAAAACCGCCAATTTTAAACCTCGGCCAAAATCTTTCTTTATCAAATCCGGATATTTAATCGCTTTAAGCCCTCCTTGATAACCCGAGTAATGATAAAATATCTTTTGGGTTCCTTTTTTTCCGGTAAGAACAATGTTTTTAAAGTTAAATACCCTAACGGTAATCATAGGGTCTAAATGCGGGGTATAATTTACTTCTCTTTTGCCTCGCAATAGAGAAGCGACTTCCGACGCTAAACGTCCGAGCGCTTTGCCACCGGCATCAATATCATAATTTTTAAGCTTGTTTGTCATATTATTTAACAAATTCTATCATTGCCATCTTAGCGCCGTCATTTTTTCTATTGGCAATTTTCAAAATTCTTAAATAACCACCATGCCGTTCTATAAAGCGTGGCGCTAAATCTTTAAACAATTTGTTTACTGGTTTTATTGCCAATTTTTTTAATAAAAGACGCCTATTAGCGACGGTTTCTCTTTTCGCGGCACTAATCATTTTTTCGAGTATAGGTCTTATCTCCTTGGCTCTAGCTTCGGTGGTTTTTATCCTCTCTTTCAAGATTAAGCTGTTTACCAGGTTCGATAAAAAGGCCTTTCTGTAATCAGCCGTTCTGCCGAATTTTCTATTTTTTTTCAAATGCTTCATCGTTTTATTTAGTCGTCTTGTTTAAGTGTGAGCCCCAATTTTCCCAGTGATTTTTTGATTTCTTTAAGCGCTTTTTCGCCGAACTCCTCCAATGATAGAAGTTCCTTTTGGCTTAGTCGCAAAAGACCGGCTATAGTTTTTACGTGGTTGTTCAAAAGGATGTTTTGAGTACGATTTGAAAGTTTTAAATCATCTATTTTTGTTTTAGCTACAATATCAGCTTCCCCTTTTGAAGACTCGCTTTTTATCGGTTTTTCGCTTTTTTCAACTTCCTTTTCCTTTTTTTCTGCCTTTCCCGTCTTTACAGGAGCGGCTACGATTTTAAGATGCTCAATAAATAAATCAGCCGCATTCTTTAGCGCTTCAGCTGGGGTTATGGTGCCATCGGTTTCAATGTCAAATTTCAATCTGTTGTAATTTGTTTTGTCTCCGACGCGCATATCTTCTACTTCAAAGTTGATAGTTTTAATGGGGGTGAAAATAGCATCAACCGCGATAGCCCCAATTTCTTGCCTCTCCCGTTTGCGAGATTCAATTGTTGAATAGCCGACTCCTTTTTCAATTCGAATTTCCATTTCTAAAGACGCGCTTTTCGAAGTTAATGTGGCAATGTGCGCATCGGGATTTACGACTTCAACTTGAGACGGCGTTTTTATATCTTCTGCCGAAACCTTTTTTTCTCCCTTAACTTTTAAAGTCGCAATTTGTTGCTCGTCTCCATGAACTTTAAATCTAACTTGTTTAAGATTCAGAACTATTTCAACCACATCTTCAATAATTCCGGGGATAGTTGAAAATTCATGATTCACATCCTTTATTTTTATCGAAGTTATCGCGGCGCCAGCAAGAGACGATAACATAACGCGCCGCAAAGCATTGCCAATAGTTAATCCGTAGCCGGGATAAAGCTCTTCTATTTCTAAAATGGCTCGATGCGGTGAACTTTGTTCAACTAATCTAGGCGACCTAGGTAGAGAGATTTTTATTTCCATGGTTTTAGTATAAAAAATTAATTAATAAA
>JAHJZO010000005.1 GCA_018826255.1 Patescibacteria group bacterium
CTATAGTAAAAATTGAATCGGACTGGGGCGGGAATGTCGGGAAAGGCAATTGGCAAACAGACATGCCTCCGCGAGACCATAAGGCCTTTTTGGCAATAACAAGCTCTTTGGGTCTTAACTCAGATTCAACCCCTGTGTCTAAAAAACCGTCTTATGGGTGGGGAGGGGCAATGGGGCCGGCTCAATTTATTCCTTCTACATGGATCCTATATACTGACGCAGTATCTAATTTAACCGGGCGACGCCCGGCATCTCCATGGAATATTGAAGACGCGTTTATCGCGTCCGGTTTGATGCTTGCCGAGTCGGGCGCCAATAAACAAACTTACGCGTCGGAGGTTAAAGCGGCAAAAATGTATATTGCCGGCGGGCGATGGAATACGTCACTTACGGCGCGCATTTATTCAAATAACGTTATGGCCGAAGCCACAAAGATTCAGAGAGACATCGATACCCTCAACCAAGCTAGATAATTTTTTAATTAAATATCGAGTTTGTTATAAATGCTATAGCATCCATAATAAACTGTGGCTTAAATAAGCCAACTTATAAGATAAAACACACAGAAATTTGACAAATACCATTGTTATATGGTATACTTTATTTATAAAAATAAGGGTAGTTTTTTGAAAAATGAAAGGTTGGCGGCAGACCGGAAAGCTGCTCGGGCGCCATCCCGTCAAAATTGGTAATAAACTACGGAGGATATTGTCATGGCAAAACAAATTGTCGCAGGCGATTTGTATGAAAGTTTAACAGGTCAAATATTTGAAATCGGACGGCAACTTCGGCAACCGAATGGTTATCCATTTGACCCGATCAAGTTGAAACGGCATCTTCAGGACGCAATTGAGGGAAGGTTCGACGGTGTCTCAACTCCCATCTTCGCCAACGACAAAACGAAAGACGGCTGGAAACTCCTTGAAAACATCTCGAGAAAGATTACTTCCATCAGTGACCTCGAGCTCGTGCCTTTCTTAAAACAAGGAGAAGGTTCTATCAGCGGAGAAGAGATGGTGCGCCGAGCTCAATTCGAGTTAGATGCCAATTACGGGCAAGAAGATGCCGAATGGCTTCTTGAGCACCAAGACGAAATCCCAGCGGAGTTCCAGAAGTATTACATAGTTTTCACCAGGACAATTTGGCGGGACTCGAATGACCGCCGTAGTGTCCCGTATCTCCGCTGGTACGGTGGGCGCTGGTACTTGCACTTCGGTTGGCTCGGCATTGGCTGGAGCTCTGGCGACCGTTGCGTTCGTTCCCGCAAGTAGCTTTAGTCCTTTAACCCTTGGGAACTTTGCGCAGTTCTTGCGCTTAGTCTCTTGGGAACTTAACAACGCCCTGTTCCGATTTCGGAACAGGGCGTTTCCATTTTTAATTTTTAATGATATAATCTTAATAGATAGTAGACTGATTTAGTCCACGGTTACGGCTTTGGACGGTCGAATTCTGGGATTTATTAATTCAGAATAGAAACGGGTACGCCTTTTTCTAGCGTGATTTGTAGATCTCTAAAAAATGTCCCGTATCTCAACTGGAACGGTAAGCGCTGGTACTTGAACTTCAATTGGCTCGGCATTGGCTGGAGCTCTGGCGACCGTTTCGTTCGTTCCCGAAAATCGCTTCATTCCCCGCCATAAGCGGGGTTTCTTTTTTGTAATCTCTTGCTCCATCCTCCGATCATCTTTCCTATTTCACTTAAATGTTCAGAAAGTATAATATATTTTTTATTATCAAGCGCTTTTATTTCCCATGCGATCTGCAAGAAAAATTTTAGAACATCTAATTTTGCGCCGAGCGTGTGACGAAATTTTTTAGAAATATGATCCCGAAATTCAAACCAAAGTTTATAAACTACGACCAATCTCTGAATCAGAGGCGCAACCCGTTGGGGGGATTGACAAATCTATAAACGCAAAAGTTTCCTATAGGAAACTTTTGCGGGAAATTATATTTGATAAAATAAACTTGATAAAAACGTCAGTATAATAACGATCGTCTGAATACTTACACTTTTTTATTTTATGTTTTTTGACAGGGATTCGATGATGGAGTCCAAATCGCCGTCGAGGATTTTTTCGATGCGCTGCCAGGATTTTCCTATGCGGTGGTCGGTGATTCTGTCTTGAGGAAAATTATAAGTTCGGATTTTTTCCACTCTTTCGCCGGTTCCGATTTGCGCTTTTCTGTCCGAAGTCATCTGCCCTGTGGCTTTTTCTCTTTCAATTTCCGCCAGTTTTGCCCGCAGAATTGCCATCGCTCTTTCGCGATTTTGCAATTGAGAGCGCTGGGTCTGCGAAGAAACGACAATGCCGGATGCCAAGTGCGTTATTCTTATTGCCGATTCAACTTTGTTTACATTCTGCCCTCCGGGACCGGACGATCTGAACGTGTCAACTTTGATGTCTTGAGGATTAATAATAACTTCTTTTTCCGGCACTTCTTTCAAAACGGCGACCGAAGCGGTAGAAGTATGTATTCGGCCGCTTTTTTCGGTTTTGGGGATTCTTTGCACCCTGTGAACTCCTGATTCGTATTTAAATAAATCATAAATATTGACTCCGGCCAGTTGGGCAACCAGCGTTTTAACACCGCCGACATTTGAATGCGAGGAATCTATGATTTCTGTTTTGAAGCCATGGCGTTCGGCAAAACGATGATACATCCGCCAAAGCTCAAGCGCGAAAAGACCCGCTTCGTCACCACCGGCGCCCGCCCTGATTTCCAAGATTATTTTTTGGCTTTCGTCCATTTTTTGCCTTTGTCTTTCGATGATTTTTGCAGCCGTTTTTTGAAGCGTTCAACACGTCCCGCCGTGTCGATCATTTTATCTTTACCGGTATAAAAAGGATGGCATTTTGAACAAATTTCAACGTTTATTTCAGACGCAGTAGAACCAACCGAAAAGGAATTGCCGCAAGCGCATTTAACCTTCGATTTAGAATAGTATTTTGGATGAATTTCTTTTTTCATAGGTAGAAATTCTATCATTGGAAAAACCTCTTGTCAATTTGAATCAATTCTGTTATTATCGTCCTGTTATGGAAACAAACAGCAATATTTTAGCCACTGAAGGCGAGCCTCGCCCCGAAGGGCAGGAATCTGATATAGAAAAAATGGCGTCACATGGCGTTCATTTGGGCGCGTTAAGAGCGCATAGCCATCCGAAAATGAAGCCAAACGTCTGGTCTAATAAAAGCATTTTTCAGATTATTGATTTGGAAAAATCAAAAAAAGGTCTAAAATCGGCTTTAGATTTTCTGGTTGGAGTGAGAAAAAAAGGAGGTGTTATTTTGTTTGTCGGCACAGGCTTTGCCGCTAAAGAAATAACGCAGAAAGTTGCCGAAGCTCTTGGAATGCCGTATGTTACCGAACGCTGGCTTGGCGGGACATTTACCAATTTTACGACTATCAGCCGTCGTATTGAATATCTCAGAACTCTTGAAAGCCAAAAAGCGGCCGGGGAATTTGAAAAATACACCAAATATGAAGCGTTAAAACTTCAGGAAAAAATCCAAAAATTAAGAAAAGATCTTGGCGGATTGATTAATATGACACGTTTGCCGGATGCTATGTGGGCAAGTTCGGCCAATTATGATAAAATTGCCGTTAGGGAAGCGTTTCAAAAAAATGTGCCGGTTGCCGGCCTAGTAAACACTAATGCCGACCCGTCCATTTTTAATTATCCAATTCCGGCCGGTGACAGCTCTGTTGATTCTGTCGGTTTCATTTTGAATTTGGTTAAAAAAACTTTAATTGACGTTAAAGTTGTAGTGCCGGCCGAGGCGGAAGTTGCTCCGAAGGAGAGCGAAAGATAAAATATGGTAAAAATTGAGGATTTAAAAAAAATTCGAGAAATAACCGGAGTTTCAATGGACGCTATTCGCAAAGCATTGGAAGAAGCTGGTGGCGAAATTGAAAAAGCTATGGGACTACTGAAGGAAAGGGGAGCGCTTGTTGCGGCAAAAAAAGCTGGGCGGCAAACCGGGGAAGGGATTGTTTCTTCTTACATACATGCCAATGGCAAAGTTGGCGTGATGGTAAAACTTTTGTGTGAAACCGATTTTGTGGCGCGCACGGAACAATTTAAGGAGCTTGGCCATGAAATAGCGATGCACATTGCCGCTATGAATCCGGAAAATGTTGAAGAGTTGGTTGCGCAATCGTATGTCAGAAATCAAGACCAGACTATTGACCAGTTGATGAAAGATTATATTTCCAAACTGGGAGAAAATATTCAAATTGGAGAATTTTGTCGTTTTGAAATCTAAATTAACTTATAATCAAAAAAATGTTTGATTTAATGCCAATTTCTCTTCTTGTAACGGCGCTGGGCGGCGTTGTATATATAGTATCGAATCACTTGTCGGAGTTTTCCGCCACAGGCGGATCCCCCGAAGGGGGAGAACATGGAGAAGACAAGTCTTCATTTGGCATTATGACGAAATTTGCTGGTTGGGTGAGTCAATTGCCATTAGATGTAGCCAAAGCGCAATCTTTATCCGTTGCCCAAAAGATACTTCATAAAACGCGCATACTTTTGTTAAAAACTGATAATCATTTGATGGGGCTTATAGAAAAAATTTCAAAAAAAGATAAAGAGGCGAGAGATGAAGAGTCGAATGATACAATTGAATTTTGGGAAGATCTTTCCGACTATAAGCAAAACATTTCGGACAGTAAAATTCCTGTGGAGCCGGAAGTTAAGATAGATCTAGCGCTCAAAGGCGATTTGGAGAAGAAGTTTTTTGATATTAAGCCGGCTGTTAAAGTTATAAAAATCAGAAAATCTTCCAAAAAAACGCCGAGATAGCTCAGTCGGCAGAGCGCATCCATGGTAAGGATGAGGTCCCGGGTTCGATCCCCGGTCTCGGCTCCGGTTCTTTATATTTTTGCGTCGGTACTCAAGCGGTCAACGAGGGCAGACTGTAAATCTGCTGGCTTCGGCCTACGGAGGTTCGAATCCTCCCCGGCGCACCAGTAAGGAAAAGTCAAATTTCGATGGTTCGCCTCGCTTCGCTCGGCGACCAAATCGTAGGGGATTTTGGGCGAAAAAATCAATTGGCGGTTTTGTAAAATGTGGTTCGAGCCGATGTTTTTCAGAAATGTTGTCATTTCTTTTTTGTTTTCAGATTCCACTAATTTTGTGGCTTGATTAAGCGATAATACAAACTCACGAGCCGGTTCGAGCCAAGACAATCCTTTTTGTTCAAAGTCGCTAATTTTTTCTTGTAATTCTAATTTACGAGTTAGAATTTTTTGTTTCCGGGCAGTATATTCATCGCACCGAATTAGGCATTAATAACTAAATTAAAACCGACTAGTCGAACCAATCTAGTTGACCAGTCGGTTTTTTAAATCGGGAGAGAGAGTTGTCCTCTCTTAGTGGTATTAATTATCTCTCTTAGTAGTCGATATTGATTATAAAGCTCAGCGACCTGGCTTGGAAGCGCTCGGCCTTGGTAAATACTCTTTAAATAGTTGATTTTTCCTCTGATTTCTCTGAATTTCCCCTCAGAAAAATTTTCTTTCTTAAGAGCCTCCTGGATTGCCCACCTATAATCAGCTAATTTCTCATCAGCCACTCCTATTTTCCTTTCCCCATCCCTGGGTCCCTCAATTACTAAGCC
>JAHJZO010000045.1 GCA_018826255.1 Patescibacteria group bacterium
CTTTTTCTTTTTTTAATTCATTTTTGGTTAAATAATTTAAAGACAAAATATCATGTTCAAGATGTTTTTTTATATTAAAATAGCTTTCTTTCAAATTATATTTACTAAAAGGAGGATTCCCGATAATTAAGTCGTATTTTTTATCTAAAGATAGATTAAAAAAATCTGATGGATTTTTAGTCAATTCTCCATCAATTTCGCAACCATCAATATTAGAAAATCCTTTTTCTTTTAAGGCCCTAATAAAATTTCCGGTTCCAAAAGAAGGCTCAAGTATTTTTATACTATTTTTATACTGTTGATGTTTTAAAACTAAATCTACTAGATTTTGGACGATTTCAATTTTTGTAAAATATTGGCCTAAAATTTCTTGCTTGTTTTTCATACTAAAATTTTTTTAATCGTTCTTTTGCTAATTCACAATAATCTTTACTAATTTCAAATCCTATATAGTTTCTTTTTAACTGCTTACAGGCAACTGCTGTACTCCCACTTCCAATAAAAGGGTCAAGAATTGTGTCATTTTCTTGCGAGAAAAGCATCAATAATTCTTTTATAAATGTTTTTGGTTTGGGTGTTGGGTGATTTATAAATCCTTCATCTGGCTCAACCATTCTTCCGGGTGTATCTAAAAAAATATCCTTTCCTTTTCTAATCATTTTTGGATTGCCTTTTTTAAAAACAACGCAGGACATGTATTTAGTAAAGCCAATGGGTGACATCACTCTTCCATTTGGACAATATAAAACAAAATTCCAAAAATACTGAAAGGGATTCTTTTTAAAAATATCTGGTAAAAATTTTGTGCTAAAAAAGGTAATAAAAAATGAATTATCTTTTAAAACTCTGTAACTTTCGGGCAAAGACAAATAAAACAAACTTAAATCATGATCATTTTTTATCCCAGTTTTGTTTAGTCCGTATGGAGGATCTGTTAATATGAGGTCAATAGATTTATCGGGAATTATTTTAAACCCCTCAAAGCAATCAATATTTTGAATAGTATTTAAAATATTATTTTGCATAGGATTTTTTTGATGGATTTAAAATTATCATTGATTTTATTATATCGGTAAGCTTTTTTGTAATATCGTTAGAATTTTTTAGTTTAATACTATAATTTATATTGGGGTAATTCATATATTTAGCATTAATAAAACTATGATTTTTTGGTTTTCCTTTAAATGCAAAACCAACATCTAATTGACAACTAGACACAAATTTTCCACGAAAATAAACTACTGCGATAATATTATTTCCTAACATATATCTAACATAAACAGTACAAAGACGACATTCCATCTCCGGACTTAGAGACAAAATAAATTGGTGTAGCTTATTAAAAACCAGCCATTTGTCACCTAATTTTGCTTTTAAATCATTATTCATTATTTTATTTTTACACTGCTTAAGAACTTATTAAATTCGGTCTTATCAATTCTAAACTCTTTTCCTATTTTGTATGCCTTGAGCTTCCTTGCTTTGATATAGCGATAAATAGTCATAATATTGACCCTTAATTTTTCAGCTAGATCTTCCGCTTTGTAAAATTCTTCACTTATTATTTTATGAGCAACTTTCTTTTTCATATTATTTATTATACTTTACAATACTTTACACCTCAAGTGGATAACTTTCTACGATTCTGACAGTCCCGTGCCAATACGAAATAGTTCAAAACAAGTAGCTTTTTGTATGTATAAAAATAAAACCCCTCGCAAGTTTGCGAGGGGGTACTGAAATTATTTGAGATAAATAAACACCGCGGTAGAGATGACTGTTGTCCACAAACCATCCCAATTGCCATAGGCCGATTGAGTGATATTTCTCGTTTTTACGATTTTGCCACTCATTTTAAAAACCTGTTCCTTTTCATTCCACGCTTGGTCCGGATCAAATTCAATTCCGAGAGTTGAAGCCAGCATTGAAGCCGCCAGATCCTCTGCATATTCACCGGCTTCGAATTTGGTTTGTCCAAAGACGTGATGCTCGGAAATGTAACCATGAGAATTTCCGTCTGCCGGAATTGCCAAGCCGATTGAAGCGGCAATAAGGCGGTGCGGTTCATTGGTGGCATTTTGAGACATCACACAATAAACTATCTGCCCCGATCTTAAATATCTCAATCCTTTCTCTCTTGCGATGTGCTTACAGCGCGGCGGGTAAATACTGGAAACATAAACCAAATTAAACGGCGCGATACCGGCATTTCGCAGAGCTATTTCAAAAGAGGTTAATTTTTCTTTGTGAACGCCGACACCCTTGGTCAAAAAGATCTTATCAGCAATCATCAATAATCCTTTCTCTTCGGAATCGCAATCTCCGTGACTTCCATGCCCGGGATAAATGCTTCCGGAACGCATCCGCGTTCCATATTCATCTTGCGTTTCAAAGCTTTTTTCCCTTTCCCCTCATTTTGGGCTGTTGTATAAAATTTCATTAACCTGCCATTTTCGGCGACAAATAATGGAGACATTCCCAAGAATCTTTTCTTTTTCATTTTTTTCTCCTTTCTGGAAGTAAAAAACAAAAAATTGATTAGATTATTAAAGAGCGCCTTTTCTAACTGTTTAATAGTATATCATATTCTTAATAAAAAAGCAATAGCTGGCAAAAATGGCTGAAAAGTGATAAAATTGGGCATCGTGGAGGGTTGGCTGAGTGGTCTAAGGCGCCGCACTCGAAATGCGGTTGGGGAGAAATCCCCTCACAGGTTCAAATCCTGTACCCTCCGCCAAAACTGAAAATATGAAAGAATTTAATTGGAAAATTGAAGAGCGTAATTTTATGCCCAAAACCACGGAGTGGTTTTGGGCATTGGGAATTTTCGGTTTCGCGCTGATTATTTTTGCCATTCTACTGAAAAGCTATCTCTTAATTGTCATCGTCGTCTTGGCGGCGTTTATAATATACAGCAACAAAAACAAGCAACCGGAAACAATCAACTTTCGCTTGGATGATAACGGATTATATATAGAAGGTAAATTCCATTCTTATAACGGCTTTGAATCATTTTGGATTTTCCCCGGTGAAAAGCAGGAATTTGTTTTGCGCCGCAAAGAGCGTTTTATCCCCCTTTTGATCGTGCCCTTTCATGAAAACGATGAAGCGCAAATCAGAAAAATTCTGGCCGAGCATTTAGAAGAAAAAGAGGAACACGAATCACTGATAGATTTATTGAGCAAAAGGTTTTTTTAGGGTACACTATATGCCAAAATTGCCCTCATAGCTCAACGGATAGAGCGCAAGCTTGCGGAGCTTGAAATCGAGGTTCGATTCCCCGTGAGGGCACAAATTTTATGGCGATTCTTGATGCTGAAATTCAAAACATAAAATATTTCGGGCCGGCAGCGGCAAAAAAATTCGCTAAATTAAACATAAAAACTGTCGGCGATTTGCTCTATCATTTCCCTTTTCGTTATGATGATTTTTCCAGTTTCACACCTATCGCCGAGCTTCAATTTAATTCGCAAGCCACGGTTCGCGGGACCATTTTAAGCGCCAAAAATATCAATATTTTCAAAAGACGGATGACCTTGACCGAGGCCGTTATTGAAGATGAAAGCGGCGCGATTAAATCGGTTTGGTTTAATCAGCCGTATCTTCTAAATCAGTTTAAATCCGGCCGCCAAATAAATATTTCCGGTAAAGTTTCCCTGAATAAAAAACGGCATTGTTTTTCTAACCCGGCTTACGAATTTGTAAGTAAAGAACCGCTTCACACCGGCAGACTGGTGCCTGTTTATCCCGAAACACATGGCCTTACTTCCCGCTGGCTCCGGCTGGGCATTAAACCCTTGCTTCGCTTTGCGAATCAAATCGCCGACATTTTGCCGGATGATTTAAAAAAAACATATCATTTGCCGAATTTGGAATATGCTTTATCGCAAATTCATTTTCCCGAAACTTTGGAAAATGCCGAATTGGCAAAAAAACGATTTGCGTTTGAAGAGCTTTTTATTCTTCAGCTTTTTATGGCAATGGAACGGTTGAAACTTCAAAAACAAAATGCGCCGGCAATAAAATTTGATGAAGGAATGGCAAAAAAATTCGTCGCTTCTCTTTCTTTCAATTTAACCGATGACCAAAAAAAATCTGCTTGGCAGATAATTCAGGACATTCAGCAAAACAAACCGATGAATCGTCTTTTGGAAGGAAACGTCGGCAGTGGTAAAACCATCGTCGCCGCGATGGCAGCCTATTTTGCCGCTTTAAGCGATTATCAAACGGCGTTTATGGCGCCGACCGAAATTTTGAGCCGCCAACACTATGAAAAAATCTGGCCGCTTTTGAATAACTTCGGTATTAAAGTCGGCCTTTTAACTTCTTCCGAGGCCAAAATTTCGGGAAACAAAATATCTAAAAAAGAATTTACCGGCAAAATAGCCGCCGGAGAAATACCAATTGTCATCGGAACTCACTCTCTCATACAAAAAAATGTTGATTTTAAAAACCTCGCGTTGGTAATAATCGACGAACAGCATCGCTTCGGCGTCAATCAAAGAGCCGCGCTCACACGGCGTAAAACAACCATCCCACATTTATTATCAATGTCGGCAACTCCTATTCCGAGAACTCTGGGACTGACTATTTGGGGCGATTTAGATCTTTCTATTATTGAGGAAATGCCAAAGGGACGAAAAAATATTATCACCAAAATCGCCCCTCCGGCGGAACGGGATAAGGTTTATGAATTCATAAAGAGCGAAATTAAAAAAGGCCGCCAGGCCTTTATCGTCTGCCCCCTTATTGAAGAATCCGAGACGCTAGCGGTTAAAGCCGTAAAAAAAGAATATGAACGGTTACAAAAAGAAATATTTCCGGAACTAAAAATCGGCCTCCTGCATGGCCGGCTCAAACCCAAAGAAAAAGAAAAGGTGATGTCGGAATTTTTGGTTCAAAATTTGGATATTTTAATTACGACATCCGTTGTTGAAGTGGGAATTGACGTTTCTAACGCTACGGTAATGATGGTTGAAGGAGCCGACCGATTCGGTTTGGCGTCTCTCTATCAATTTCGAGGCCGGGTAGGGCGCAGCGAACATCAGTCATATTGTTTTTTACTGACCGATTCACCTTCGGAAAAAACCAACGAACGGTTAAAAGCCATTGAAACGGCGCAAAGCGGATTCGATTTGGCGGAAAAGGACCTGGAAATGAGGGGTCCCGGAGATTTTATCGGTGTCCGCCAATCGGGGCTGCCGGATTTAGCCATCGCCTCTTTAACCGATGCCAAACTTATCGGAGAAACCCGGGAAGCCGCGAAAAAAATATTGCGCGAAAGCCCTAATTTAAAAAACTATCCGCTTCTCGCAAACAAGGTTTTGGAATTCCAAAACCGAATTCACTTTGAGTAAAAATCGTTATTTCAATCAATAATCCTTCAAATACTCTTTAATTCGTTCCTGATTTTCATTTTCTTTGTCGCTCTTAAAATATATCTCAATAAATTCAACTTTTGAGATGGCGACATGATATGCATAAATAACGCGAATACCACTCATTACCCCGCGTCCTTTGAGAGCTTTGCAAGCAAATTTCTTAATTTTAAAAAATTGCAAATTTTCATCATTTCCCGCATTTTCTATTTTAAAAATACCGTGCCTGTCAATCTTTTTACAGTGAAAAAGCTCTATATAATACTGTTTTACTACTTCCAAATCTTCAGAGAGTGACGGAAATTTTCTAATCAATCTC
Organism: Patescibacteria group bacterium; assembly: GCA_018826255.1. Taxonomy (GTDB): domain Bacteria; phylum Patescibacteriota; class Minisyncoccia; order UBA10092; family UBA10092; genus UBA10092. The sequence continues at coordinate 5,698 of JAHJZO010000045.1, forward strand.
TTAAAATCACGCGAAAATTCGGCGGTTTCTCTATAATTCATCATCATATTGCCTTACGGAAAATTCTGGCGTCCTATAAAAAACTGCCTCATAACTAATCGGAAACATATCTTTTGCTCCAATCCAGGGCACATCTTTATGCGAATACTCCTTTATTTTATTAGCATTAAAATCTTTAAATCTTTCTATTTCGTCATCAATTAATTCCTTCTCATGAGCGGAAAAAATAGATAAATCAGCTTTTCTGAGCGGTAAGTATTTTTTTTGTTCATATTGAAAGTATTTTTTGACAACGTGGACTAGATCATTA
>JAHJZO010000046.1 GCA_018826255.1 Patescibacteria group bacterium
CTGCTTATAAAAAAACAATTGGGAGAAACGCTTTTTTTACGTTTGGATATTAATAACTATAGAAGTTCAAAAGACGAATCTTTAAGAGAACTTGCTAAAAAAGCTGCCCGCCGCGCCAGGTTTTATAAACAACCGGTAACATTGGAGGCAATGACGGCTTATAATAGAAGAATTATTCATGCGGAGCTCGCGGCGCACCCTGATATAAAAACCGAAAGCACCGGCGAAGGCCTACAAAGGCGCGTAGTGGTAAAGTATGTGGATTAGAATGCTAAAATAAGCTCAATTACATATATTATATGCTATAGCATATAATATATGTAGAGTTAGTTAATTCATTCTAAATTCAATTTATACAAAAAACCACTACTTTTCAGGATAAAAATCAAACTATCTTCAACATCATTTAACGCAAGATTGGAAATATCTTCCATATCTTCAAAAACTATATTTTTCGCGCCTGTTTCGGTATTGATTTTCCAAATATCGTCAATAGTCGATATTATTCCCTTATAGTAGTCGTCCGGCAAAACAGCCGAATCAGGCCATGATTTGGGAACGGCGCAGTATATATTTATAGAATCATCAGACCACGCGCATTTATCAACTAAAGTTGAAACATTGGTGATTTTTTTGGAAACACCATTTCTATAAACGGCTAAAATCGGATTTTGGCCGTTTTGGCTGACATAGGAATAAATAAATTCATTGCCCTTGGGTGAAAAAACCGCCTCTAACCCGGGTAAATCACCAATAACTTTAACCAATTTTAAGTTGTTTGTATCAAACCACCACAGACCTCCCCGCACAAGACCACTCGGCCTTGATGTCATTATTATTTGATTTGTTTTCGGCCAGCTTAAAATAATATCTCTTAATTGAAGATTTTTAATTAAAGTTTTTTGATTCCTGCCGTCGGCATCACTGGTAAATAACGAATTATTTTTGGAATCGGAAATATAATAAACGATTTTTTTGGCGTCGGGAGAAAAGGCGGTTGATTTAGCCCCTGGCTTGGGGTTTTCGGCTACCTGCTGGGCCGATAGCGACGGTTTCAATTCCCCGCTTTTTAGTTGCCATAATTGGTCGGAAAAATCATAAAATAAAACATCATCACCGACAAAGCGCGCTGAAATAACGGACTCATAGCTAAGTAGTGTTAGGTCAGCGGCCGTTTCTTGGCCCGGAAAAGAAAACCCCGCGCTCTCGGTCGTCGCCGGCTCTGGGGGTTTGGAAAAGAAATACCAAATCAAACTGCCGACCATAAGAAGCCCGATCAGTGTTATTAAAATTATGTAAAAAGTTTTTTTAGACATATTTTATATTTTATGGCTTTTTTCCGCAACAAATCATACTGGCGCTACATGATCCCGGTGTGGCAAGGCAATGGGTTTTACATGGAGAAAATATTTGGCCCCCAATACTATCACAAGCCATTGGCGCCATAACGCTATAAATAAGAACTGACGGCTTTCCTGGTTGGGGAGGTTCGTTGGGGCCTGTGGGGCTAGTGGGAGCCTCGCTTTTAAATTGCAGTGGGGTTAGAGTGGGATTTTTTAGATTTACCAAGTCGGGGTTTATGGTTCTCAATAAGAGATAGGAAGCCAATAGTAACCCCAAACCAAGAAGGGCCTGTTGAATTGTATTTTTCGCGTCCTCTGTTTTAGAAACATTTCCGGCGGCGAGAATATATTGAATGCCTCCAAACATCATTTGCGCCAGCGCCAGAATAGTAATGGCGCCTAGTCCGAAAATGAAAAGATAATTTATGTATGATGGCAATTCTTGACCGACCGGGAGTTGACCCCCCGGAATAGTTGGTAATCCGGTTTCAAGCTTAACCACCGCTGCTGCGATGCCTGGCGCGCAAATTATAATTAGAAAAAAAGTTATTAAAAATATCTTTCTCATTTTACTTCCAAATTAATTGTTGATTGGGCGGTTTCCAGTTCATTGGATGAATTTTTAACTATAGTTTGAATTTGCGCTAATAGTGGACCCCTATTAATGAGATTTAACGAGGCGAGCCAAGGCCTCTCGCTTCCGCTTCCCACTTCTTTACCATCTACGAGCCATTGCCAGCGCAGGTTATTAGGAGTTGTATTGAAAAAATAATTTTGAGCCACAAAATTCAAACTAATCGGCGATACGGTTAAATTTTTCAAGGCGGCTCCATATGGGAAGCCAGTTTTAGAGTCGGCCAAATGGATGAATACTTGAGGCCTTGCGATTGGAATTTCAATATTCTTACTTATAGAAACCGCGCCGTCGGAAGTTTTAATTTCAAGCCGGATTAATTTTCTGCCACCGGCATAATTATTTACGGTAAAGATTAAATTTGATTTACCCGCTCCGGAGTTGCCGGCCGAAAATTTATCATCAATGTGCCAATTAAAAATCAAATTATTATTGGCAATAAGCGTCCTTGAGCCAGGCCAGTAAATAAACGGCAAAGCGGAAATATTTATCGTGGAATTTTGAGTTGGCAATAGTTTTCCCTTATATGAAGCGGGCGCTTGGGAATTGGCGTCCCAGGTTAAGTCAACATCATTTGTCAAAGCCAAAGCGGCATGCGGCAGACAGCTGATGACTAACGATAGTATAAAAATTTTTATTAAATTTTTCATTTTATTTTTGATGCTATTTTAGAAACTTTTTCAATTGCTTCGCCAGCCAGAGGAACTTTTTCCGCTTTTACTAAGAAATAAAGGATTAAAACCGCCATTATCCAACTTGCCCAATTGACGACAGGAATCAATCCTGCCAATCCTCCGCCAAATGCCAGCCACCAGTAGCCGCCCATACCCTTGTATTGTAAATAAAACCAAAAAATACCCATGGCTATAATGTTCATAACTGGATCCACAATAACATAAATTACTTGCCCCACAACCGGGATTAAACCAATAATTGCCAAGAAAATAAAAAGAATATCAATATAGCCTGCCGCCAGAAAAAGCAACAGCCATTCCATGGAATCAATTTTTTTATTTTGAGGCATAAAGATATTTTATCATATTTATGGAGTCACCGCCTCGGCGTGCTCCAACTCTTTTTTCGCTTGTTCTATTTGCAAAAGCTGGGCCGGGTCGGAGGTGATTATTTGGTCTTCCGTGTATGACGCGATAACTTTAATAGCTACGTGTTTTGAGCCGGCGAAAAACAACCCTTCTCCAACATCCGATTCAAGAAGCAGGAATTTTTCCTCATCGGTCAGATTAAATGTTTTTTGAATCGTATCTATATTAGTCGGCGACTGCTTGAATAAAAATTGCAGGGATGAATTGGTCAAAATCGGTTTGCCGTAGGAAGAAACCAAAAAATCATTAACATCTTGCGTAATAGTCGTGATCCCAAGAAAATATTTTCTGGCGCGTTTGGCAATGCCGAACATAAATGAAGCGCCATCATCATTTTTCATTAATATCCACGCCTCATCAACCATTAGAATTCTTTTTTTCAATTCCGAACGGACCAGATTCCAGATGAAATGTAAAATTATATACATCGCGACGGGCCTCAATTCTTCATCCATATTTCTAATACTGAAAACAACCAATTTGTTTTTAATCTCAACATTGGTGGCGTTATTTAGAAAGCCGGCGTAAGAACCCGTGACATATTTTTCCAGGCGGCGGCTCAATGATTCGGCTCCCGCCATGCTGTCTAAAATTATTTTTAGGTCGGCCATGGTCGGCGTAGTATCGCGGCTGGCATAGGTTTGGGTTACGGCGCCGTCGACAATCGCGTCTTCTTCCGGTGTTAGGCCGCCAAACATCAGCCGTAGCAAGCCGACTATATTTATGATATTGGATCTTAAAATATCGGCCGGGTCCTCACCCTCTTGGGCCGGGGGCATGTCAAAAGGATTTATGTGGTTTTCTGAAGTGAGTGATATTTTTATGAAGGCGCCACCGATGGTTTCCGCCAGGTATTGGTATTCATTTTCCGGATCAATTACAACCACTTCGGTTCCAAACATAAGAGAGCGCAGGATTTCAAGTTTTGCGGCGTAAGATTTACCGCCTCCGGATTTGCCGAATATCACGGTGTTGGCGTTTTCAAGGGAGAACCTGTCAAAAAGAATCAGTGAATTATTGTGCCGGTTTATTCCATATAAAATACCGCTATCGGAAGTTAAATCGGAAGAAACAAAGGGGAAAGTAGCAGCTATAGGGCTTGAGTTCATTGCCGTGTTTATAGCAAGTTCATCATTTACCAGTGGCAGAGTTGATTTAAATCCGCTATCTTGCTGATATAGCGCTGCTTTACTGTAAACTAATTTTGCGTCCAAAACCGAGCGTAGGGACGTTTCTATTTTATCCAAATCTTCAATGGAATCTCCATATATTGTTACGTAGATCCCGAATTTGAAAAACTTTTCTCTCGCCTGCTGAAGCTTGTCTCTTAAATCTTCCAAATCTCTGTACGCGGTTTCA
>JAHJZO010000047.1 GCA_018826255.1 Patescibacteria group bacterium
CCAACAGACTTAAATCCGCATTTTTCGTAAGCCTTTATAGCTCGTTTGTTACTTGGCCTAACTTCAAGATAAATCTTTTTTATGTTTGCCCGCTTGGCTTTATTTACTAATAATTTTATCGCTTCCGTTCCATATCCTTTTCCTTGATAACTTTTTTCACCGATTATAATTCGTGTTTCGTACCAGCCATTTTTTCTTTTCCGCAAAGCAACATGGCCTATCACTTTCTGGCCAATTAAAATCATATAATGGAAATCATTTTTGCTATCTAACATTTTCTGAAAATACTTATCTACTTCTCTGTCTGTTATTCTTTTGACAACACCACTAGTCAATTTCAACAAATCCTTATCCTGCCACCATTTGGCAAAATATTTCTTGTCAGAAATTTTGATTTTTTGGAGTTTTATATCCATTTATCCAAAAGTCCATTAATATCCGGATTTTCTATCCACTGCCTCCTCATTCTTTTATAAAGATTTTTACCGGTATACGGCGGGGTCTTAAATTTAAAAATTTTATAATACGGATTCCAACTTTCAATAACTGAATTAAATACTTCCGAAACTTTCCATAAATACTTTTCTTCTTTGCCTTTTATTTTACTATTAGTATTTAATCTGTATTTTTTCTTAATATAATCAAAAAACATAAAATGCAATACTTCGTGGCCTATTACCGCCGTTGTTAGGGGAGTTCCTTTAGAATAAACTATGCCCGGGAAAAAGAACGTTTTGTCCTTGATATTTCTAGGGTACATAGTAAAAACACTGGCAAAACCAATGTATTTTCCTTTGGGCCAGGGATGATTTTTGAAAATTTTATTTACTATACCAAAATACTTTTTTTCTACCGCTTTCCAATCTTTTCTTGCTTTTTTTACGTTTTCTTTAATTTTTTGATTGTTATTTTTAAAAGCATTCCTTGTATATTTTCGCAGTATTTTATTTATTTTAGCCCTGTTGATTTTACCCTTTAAAATATATAACAGTTCATTGGGCAAAAACCATTTTACAAACCTAGGATTCTCTTTGCTATTGCGCTTAAAAAAAGATAGACAATTCTCAATGTCTTCATCAACATCCATTTTTAATATTATTTTTGGCTTGTTCATATAAAATTATATAAGTTAGTTCGATTTCCAGGGAACATATGGGTCTTGGTCGCCCATGACCCATTGTAAAAAATGGCTTGAAACCTCGCTTTTCGGTCTACCACGATACTGCGCTGATGCTGGCTGGGGGACAGGGATTCGAACCCCGGTACCCAGGTCCAAAACCTGGTGTCCTACCACTAGACGATCCCCCAATAATTACAAACGCTCTCTATCCAACCACTGATTTTTCTATTTAAATCAGCACTTCGTTTAACATTAATACTGACTAAACCAACATAATTATCGCCGATATTTTTTCTTTTTGTAAATTTTGACTTTTTATAATAAATACTCTCAACTGGCACATTTATTTCTTTTTCCCAAAAAGATTTCGCATTAATACTATTGGCTTTTTCATGAATATATAAATCACATCGAACATCTGAAAGCTCTATACCGCAGACTTTATTAAGCCAAAGTAAGAATAATTTTATCATTTTAGGGTCAGAATTGCTAAATCTTACACGAGCAGAAATATTATTATCTTTCTGTTTTGAGCCTTCCGCCCAATATAATGCCATTCCAATTAATAATAATTCTCTTTGTGATATATTTTTGATATCTTTGGCGGCTTTTTGAAAAATAACTTGAGTTTTTTGAATTCGTATTTCTTTTTTTCGCGCCGCGCCGCGTAAAGCCGAGGCCAATTTTTTATCGGTTAAACGCTGTTTTTGCTTTTTTGAAAGACCCACTGAATGCAACCATAAAGCTAGCGTGGACTTGGCAACCGGGATATTTTTTAAAATTTCAGAATAGGAAAGTCCTTTCTTTCTTAACTTAATCGCCTGAATTTTGTATTCTGATAATGACATATTTGAACCACGCTATTAATATCTGTATTATACTACCGTGGTTCAGATTTATCAAATAGAATTTTTATTGTTAATGATTTCTACGACGGCGAGTTCGATGGGGAGGGAGGGGATTGGCGAACGTTTGATGTCGTTTTGGGCGGCCATAACTATTTTCACCGCTTGAGCCACGCTATTCAGAGAAAAAACTTCCGCTTGCTTTTTTACAATTTCCGTTTGGTCGGCGGTTAATTCCTGCGCGAGCAAGCTGGCTAAAGAACTATCAACTTTTATTAACATCATTTTCCGCAGATGACTCACGAGCGCTTTAGCAAACATTTCCAAATCGGTTCCTTTTTCCGCCAGCATTCCGACATAATCAATCGCGCCTTTGGCATCGGCTCCGCCTAAATAATCCGTCATTACCTTAACTTTTTCAAAATTAACCGCGCCTAAAAGTTCTTCAATATCGGATTCTTCTATCATTTTATCGTCCCAAATTCTCAATTGTTCCAGCATCGATTCGGCATCGCGATAGCTTCCTCCGGCATAATTGGCGATAAGCCGCAGCGCGCTGTCATTGATTTTAATTTTTTCCGCGGAAGTTATTTTTTGAAGTTTTTGGATTATTTCCGCCGCCGATAATCTTCTGAAAGCGAACTGCTGAACGCGGGAAAGAATTGTTTCCGGCACTTTATGAGCTTCCGTAGTCGCCAAAATAAAAATGGCATGAGCCGGTGGTTCTTCCAAAGTTTTTAATAAGGCATTAAATGCCTCTTTAGTCAGCTGATGGACTTCGTCTATAATAAAAACCTTATATTTCCCGGCTGTCGGCGCAAACTTTATGCCTTCGCGAAGTTGGCGTATTTCATCAATGCCGCGGTTGGATGCCGCGTCAATTTCTATCAAATCCAGGTCGGCGCAGCCGAGCGACTTCGCCAAAAGACGGGCGATTGTTGTTTTCCCCGTCCCTCTCGGCCCGCCAAACAAATACGCGTGGCCGACGCGTTCAAGTTTCAAAGCATTGGTCAGAGTCCGCACGACATGCTCCTGTCCGATAACTTCTTCCCATTTTTGAGGACGATATTTGCGATATAAAACAAGATTTCCCATATTTGCGGTTTATCCCGTTAGAAATTAATTTCTAACGGGATTTACTTTATCATAAAATCAGCATAAAATAAAGAAATGAAAAACTATTCTCGCGCCAAAGCTACAAAGGGTAAAACAACTTTCCGTACCGGCGATCGCTGGCGGGCAAGAAAAAATACCGTTGTCCGCGATATTAAAAGTTTATATAAATGGAAAAGCACTCAGCGAAATACGAAACCATCGGCCTAGCCCTTGGCGGGGGAGCCGCTAAAGGAATCGCCCACATAGGAGTTATAAAGGCCTTGGAAAAAGCCGGAATTGGCATTGACTTCATATCCGGCACCAGCATGGGAGCATTGGTGGGCGGTTATTACGCCGCAACCAAAGATATCCACAGCCTTGAAACACTGATTCTCAATATCAGAAAAAAAGATATTTTTTCGTTAAAAGATATTATAAAAAAAAGAAGCGGCGCGTTTTTCAGAGAAGATAATATAGCGGAAAAATTAAGAGAAGAACTGGGCGCTCTAAAAATAGAGGATTGCCAAATTCCTTTTGTAGCGATAGCAACTGATGTTAAAAATGGCGATGAGGTCCGGCTTAAAAGCGGAAATTTGGTTGATGCCATAAGAGCCAGTATTGCCCTTCCTATAATTTTCAGCCCGATTGAAGTTGACGGCAAATTGCTGATGGATGGCGGTTTGGTAAATCCCGTTCCGGCCAATGCTGTAAAGGAATTGGGAGCGGAATTTGCCATAGCTGTTGATGTTTCCAGCCGCTGGCTGGAAGCGCCAGAGGAGATGCTTAACATCAAAGATATGTATTCGGTTATCATGCAATCGTTTTCAGTTCTTGAATACCAATTGGCAAAAAATATTTTGAAAGAATCTGCCGATATCGTTATCAAGCCTCCAGTATTTCATCACGAATGGTTTGAATTTAGCGACTCCGCCAATCTTGTCAAAACAGGGGAATCGGAAACGGAGCTTTATATTTCAGAAATCAGAAAAAAAACCGGCCATAAAAAGCCGTCTGAAACTTTTGCCGAAAAATTCTTGGATTTTATTTTAAGCGATCCACACTAAAATCTTTGTGGCCGTTTATAAATTCTTTGATTGATAATATCTTTCCGCCTTCAAGCTGCAATTTTTTAATCACCAATTTTCCATTGAGAACCTCAGCTTCTAAAATCTTCAGAATTTTCCCATTCCAAGTCGTCCACGCGGTTGGCCAAGGATAAAACGCCCGCACCATTCGTTCAATTTCTGCCGCGTTTTTTGACCAATCGATTTTTCCATCTTCTTTTTTTATAATTTTGGTATATGTCGCTTCCGTGTGTTTTTGTTCAATGGGTTTTATTTTACCGGAAATATAATCGGGGATGGTTTTTATTAAAAGTTCCGCTCCTATTTTTGCCAATTTTTGGCTTAAACTCTCGTAAGTATCAAGATTTGAGATTTGAATTTTGAGATTTGAGATTATATTGCCGTGGTCCATTTCTTCATCCAATTTCATAATCGTTATCCCCGTTTTTTTATCGCCGTTAAGAATAGCGTTTTGTATCGGAGAAGCGCCGCGATATTTGGGAAGAAGTGACGGATGGACATTTATCGTTCCATAGTGAGGGATACCAAGAATATTTTTAGGAATTATTTTTCCATAAGCGGCAACAATCGCCAAGTCAACGTCAAAATTTCGCATTTCATTTAGTTGAATAACCGGAATTTTATTTTTTCCCGCCGTAATTTTTACCGGCGACGAAGTGAGAATTTGTTTGCGGCCTACCGGCGCGTCGGGATTGGTAATTACAGCTATAATTTCATTATCGCTATTTATAAGCGCCTCCAGAACAACAACGGAAAATTCCGGGGTCCCCATAAAAATAACTTTCATATTTTTATTTCTTTTCCTTTATTTTCTTCAATAGTGAATAATTTTTCCGCCTTGTCTATAAAAAGCGTTCCATTGAGATGGTCCATCTCATGTTGAACAACACGGGCTAAAAGGCCCCTGGCGCGAATTTTAACCGGTTTGCCGTTTTCGTTTAATGCTTTGATGATTAATTTTTTTGGCCGGATAACCGGCCCCCATACTTTTTGCACCGAAAGACACCCTTCTTCAAAAGAAATCACCTCGTTTGAAAAATCTTTAATTTCGGGATTTATGAAAACTAAGATTTTGTTTTCAATATTGGTGGTAAAAATACGATAGGACACGCCAACTTGGGGAGCGGCCAAACCAACTCCTTTGATTTCCATCATTGTCGCAATCATATTCGCGACTAATTCTTTAACTTCCGGACTTCCGGGATTTTTTACCGGTTCCGCTTTTTTTCTTAAAATCGGATCTTTTTCTTGTACTATTTTTAATATTTTTGTCATAAATTTTCTTTTTCTTGTCCTCCGTAGCTTTAGCGGAGGAGGATAGAATCCCCATAAAATACCGGCCGCAATCTTTACTCTTGATTTTTCCTTCATTCCGCGCGTTTTTAACATTGCTCAAGATTTCCCTTAAAAACCCTTCGTCATATATTTTTGCCAGCCGAAAATATATTCCTTTGTGCGCTTCATCACCCAGGCCTTCAACCAAATCCCATGCTAAAAGTTGCTGCCTTGTTTTAATTGCCATATTATATATAATATATGCATATATAGCATAAAAAATAATGGATGACAAAGACAAAAAATATGTTTATCGGGCAATAATAACAGTAGTTGTAATAGCGGCTTTTGGGGCCGGTTTTGTTTTTGGTTCTATAGAAAAATTACCTCATTCGGTACAGGGAATTATTAATCAAGAATTTGGCCAACCGGAAGAATTTGATTTTGGTCTTTTTTGGGACGCTTGGAATGAACTTCATGACAAATATGTTGATAAGAATAAACTAAGCGACGCGGATTTACTTTATGGCGCCATTTCGGGGATGGTTAATGGAGCAGGGGACCCGTACACGGTTTTCTTCCCGCCGGCGGAATCAAAAAGTTTTAAACAGGATGTCGGCGGAAGTTTTGGCGGCATTGGGGCTGAAATCGGCAAGAAAAAAAACATCTTGGTTATTATAGCGCCTTTGGAAGACACGCCAGCCAAGCGGGCGGGACTTGCGGCCGGTGATAAAATTTTAAAAATCAATGGCGAGCCGACCGACGATTTAACGGTGGAAGAAGCTGTTTTAAAAATCCGCGGTGAAGTGGGAACAGAAGTAACTTTGACAATCTTAAAGAATAGCGATAACGCCAAAATGAAAGATATTGTTCTTGAAAGAGCGGTGATAAAAATTCCTATAACTAAAATCGAATCTTTAAAGGATAATCGCATAGCGCATTTGTTTTTTTATAGCTTTACTTCAACCGCGCCATTTGAATTTCAGCAATCAGCGGTAAAAATTCTTTCCACATCGGGCTATAAAGGCATAATCTTGGATTTAAGAAATAATCCGGGCGGCTATCTTGAAGTGGCCGTTGATATTGCCGGGTGGTTCTTCAATACGGGAGACCTTGTCGCAATTGAGGACTTTGGAAGCGACAACGGCCAAAATAAAACAACTGAATTCAGGGCCAGCGGTTTGGGAGCTTTAAAAAATTACCCGATTGTTGTTTTGATTAATCAGGGGACGGCTTCGGCCGCGGAAATTTTGGCCGGCGCGCTGCGCGATAATCGGGGCGTCAAACTTGTCGGCGAGAAAACATTCGGCAAAGGATCCGTTCAAGAATTGGTTACTCTTAAAAACGATTCTTCTATTAAAGTAACCGTGGCCAAATGGCTCACCCCCAAGAAATATTCCATTTCCGATTCGGGCCTTGAACCGGATTATAGCGTATCTATAACGGAAGACGATATTACTAATGGAAAAGATCCTCAACTGGAAAAAGCCGTTGAGGTTTTAGAAGAAATATTAAATCAGTAACGTGAAGATTGCGCTATTAAAAGACGTACCGAATTTAGGGAAAAGGGGAGACATCAGAGATGTAAGCGATGGTTATGGCCGTAACTTTCTTATTAGAAACATGCTGGCGGAAATTTTAACTTCTCAAGTCGCGAAAAGATTAGACATGGAAAAAAACAGGCAAGAAAAAATTGCTACAGAAGTAAAAAAATCAGCCGCAAATCTGAAAGAAGCGATAGAAAACACAAAATTGACTTTAAAAGCGAAAATAGGGGAGTCGGGGCAGATGTTTGGCTCTATTACGCCGACAGCTTTATTGGCCGAACTCAAGAAAAATAATATAAAAATAGAAAAAAGCCAGATTTTATCAAAACCGATTAAGACCTTAGGCAAGCATAAAATAAAAATAAAACTGCCTCAGGAAATGGAAGCGGAGCTTCAAATAGTTATTGAACCTTAACCATTTTAACGACTCGTCTTGAACCGTCAAAACGCTTAATTTTCTTGGTAAGAAATTTGATGGTACCGGTTTTTGAGGCGTATAGAGTATCGTCGTTGCCCCTTCTAACATTTGCGCCGGGAAGCCATTTAGAGCCTCTTTGACGAATAATAATATTTCCGGTTTCAACTTTTTCGCCGTCAAAGAGTTTAACTCCTAATCTTTTTGAATGTGATTCGCGGCCTAATCTAGTAGAACCGGCCGCCTTTGTATGTGCCATAATTTATAAACAATAATGTACCAAAATATTGAACTGAAGTCAAATAAAGCATTTATTGCGACTGTTTTGGTTTTGGTTTTTTTGATAGGACTGGGGATAGGATTATTAATTAAAAGGGGGGAATCATCGCAGATTATTATTGATAAAAACGCCAAAATTGGCCTGCCTGCACAGCCGGATCTGTCCGCGCCTGCGGCGCTGGCAGGCAGTAATTTTATGGCTTCAATAAATGGCACGGCATACTACCCGAAGGGTTGTCCGTCGGCAAATAGAATAAATGAAGAAAATATAATTTGGTTTAGCACCAAAGAAGAGGCGGAAATACAGGGATATAAACCGGCAAAAAATTGCGATTTTTAAAAAATTGAATTAATATAGTATTATTAACCCAACAATATGTTTAAGTGGTTCACAACACTTTTTGCTTCCATTTCAACTCTCTTTACAGCGGGCGCTGACAGGCCTAATGTCGCACCGCCTTTAAATACGGCAATTATTGCATATCAAGATACATATCATTCACCGGTAGTAGCTGATCCGGAAAATTTTCCACAGGCCAAAATAA
>JAHJZO010000048.1 GCA_018826255.1 Patescibacteria group bacterium
AAAATTTTAAAAAATAAAAAACCCCCGCCTTGGCGGGGGTTGTGCATTAATTCGATTTAGATGCGTCAAAAACATTTACCAGGCCGGCCATTACCTTTGATATATCTCCGGCCGGGATGATAACTTTTGTCCCTGTTGCAAATGATTTGGCAACCTCCAGACCAATCTGGAATTGGGCATAGGCCTTGCCATCTTCGGCTGTTGTCGGTTCATCTTTTTTCTTTCCGACAAAAGCGGCAATAGCGGCATTGGCAGCAGCGGCTTCATTTTTCGCCTTTGTCAGTTCCGCTTCGGACTTGTTAACCAATGTTTCGGAATCTTTCTTCTGAATCTCCAATCTTTTCTCGGCTTCAATAATTTCTGACTTTTTCTTTAATTCTTGCTTTTTTATATCTTCCAAAGCGTCCAAGACATCCTGCGCGTCCTTTTTGAACTTAATATCCTCGATTCGCAGAATAAGAAGTTCCATCCCCAACCTGTCAAAACTAGGGGTTTTATCGATATCATTTTTAATCTTTTCACCAATGGGTTCTCCTTCTATCGTGCGGCTCAAAATTTCTTCAAGCTTCATTTTCGCCAGAACTCCCCTGGTGCCGCCGATGACAAGATTATGAAGCATTTCAACAAGAAACGGCGAATCGCCATCTTCATCAATCCCTCCGCCGAGTTCAAATACCTTCCCGGGTTCTTTAATTTTATAGCTGAAAAAAATCTCGGGAAAAATGTTTACGCCTTCGGCGGTGGAAAATGATTCCGCGCGATTTTTGTAGGCGTCTTCAGTTTCATCGGTTCTCTGCGCGTTTATTTCCTCTTTATGCTGTCGCAAGGAAATCGGGACGATCTTTTCCAAAATCGGGAAGACCATTGTCCATCCTTCTTTTTTAATCAGATAATCCTCTTCCTTTTCTTCGCCGACACTTACCCGGCTGCCGAGCCGGAACACCAATCCGGCGAAAGCCGGCGGGACAATTCTGAAAGACGCAATCGCCCAAATCAGCGCGCCTGCTAAGGGAATCGAAGCCGGTAACCATCCTTCTTCAAAGAAGAAAAGAACGGCGCCGACAATCACAAATGCCACAAAAATCAATGGAACTGACAAACCAAACAAATCATCATCTTTTTCTTTATTTTCATCTTTTTTCTCTTCCATGCTCTCCACCCGTTCCTTTCTGTAAGTTTGTTGTTTTTAATATTGTTAAAAAACTAAAAACAAAATAGCACATTTCTGTGCTATTTGTCAAGTGCGGATAATTTTCGCAATAAGCGCTTATTCCTTCAGTTTTCTATAAACATAACTGGCGGAACTGCCAAGAGCCGCAAAGACCATGACTAAGGTGAAAATCGGACCGACAAACGGGATACAAGTTATTACGGCAAGCGCCAGAATGGCAAGAATGACAACCCACCAGTTTAATTCGTAATTCTCTTTCTTGAAAACATACTTGAGCGCCAGTTGGGCAAAAAGTAATCCGGCAATAACCGCGGCAACAAAAACAAACGCCAGATAAACGAACAGCGCTATCAAGCCCAAGGTTATGCCGATTATAGTTGCAAAACTGATGATAATCGCCACCGGCGCGATAAACAAAATTATAAATCCCCTGCCGGTTTCCTTCCAAAAATTAGAAGACGCGTTTTTGACGATGGCTCTTACATGATTACCGGTAAAATACAGCGCTACCAAAGATGCCGTAATAAACATTAATGTTTTTACGAGCAGAGCCAAGGTGAAAATCCCGAAGAAGAACCACGCGCCTGTCGGTTTTTTTGCCGGCATTTCGGTTTTGTGGAAATTAACAGCGCCCCGGATGGTCGCGCCGGATTCTATTGTCGCTTCTTTTGGAGAATAATAATCAAATTTGGCGCCAATAAGAGTTTTTGGGCCAAGTGTTATTTCCCGCGCCGTAATCTCTACATCTTCCCCAATCGCCCCATTTATATAAACCTTATCGCCTTTTATAACAACGCTTCCGCCGGCGTTACCTTCATAACTTATGCTGCCTCCAGCGATTTTAATGTCTTTGCCAATAACAGTCCCGGGCATTATGGTTATCAGCCCACCGGCAGCCAAGAGTTCGCCTCCGGCATAACTCGCGATCATAATATTCCCGCCCATAAGCCGCATATCGCCCGCGACATCGCTACTGACATTAATCGTCCCGCCCATCGCGGTTAAATCGGCGCTCACCGGACCCGATACGATAATATTGCCGCCGGCGACAAACAGGTCGCCGGCAACAGTACCGGCAATATTAACGCCGCCGCCCGCGGTGTAAAGATTGTCATTTATTTTTTCACCGGAACCAAGATAATAATTTTCACCGGTTTTAAGCGTGGCGCCATAAGCCACGACCGGGACAATAATCAAAACCGCAAACAAAGCGCTTAAAAATAGTATTTTTTTCATAAAAATAAATTAAAA
>JAHJZO010000049.1 GCA_018826255.1 Patescibacteria group bacterium
AATATAAGGTTGGTGGTTATGGTTCTACTGTCTATGTTGGTGGTTAGTGTTCTACTGGCTATGTTGGTGGTTATGGTTCTACTGGCTATGTTGGTGGTTATGGTTCTACTGGCTATGTTGGTGGTTATTCTTATCCGTCTATTGGATATAACTACTATGAATATCCGTCGTTAAACGTTCCTGGAGTTCCGACATATTCAACTTCATATGGTAGTTATACCTATCCGTCGTTAAACGTTCCTGGAGTTCCGACATATTCAACTTCCTATGGTAGTTATACCTATCCGTCGTTAAACGTTCCTGGAGTTCCGACATATTCAACTTCCTATGGAATGTACTCTTATCCGAGCTATTATAACTATTATTCGGGCGTGGCATATGCCGGGGCAATCGCCAATATTCCTACCGGTCCGGAAAATGCCTTGCCTTTGATTTTAGCCGGCGGATTGATATTGTCTGTTATTATTTACTTGATTGTGTTCAAAATCAGATTTGGGAAAAAACTGACACTGACCGCGGCCTACAACAGCGCGGTTCTTGAAAGACGGCTTAAAAAAATAAGAGAAAGAGAGTTAAATCCAGACCTCAATGTTATTCAATCCTAAAAAAGAAATTACAATATTTTCAATTATATTCCTGGCGTCAATTGCTTTGGTATATTTCTTTTTGAACGGCGGCGCTTATTCGGAAATTTTGAAATACGAACTGTCTCCTGATTCTTTGCGCGCAGAAGCCAGCGCCGACGATAAGTTAATTTCCGGATTAAATGAAAAAAATTATTATCTTTACATTCCTAAAATTGAAGTTTTGGCGCCCGTAATCCCTTTTGAAGACACTTCCGAAAAAAGTGTTTCAGCAGTTCTTGAAAAAGGCGTTGGACTGTACGCCGGTTCGCAATTGCCGGG
The DNA here is from genome assembly GCA_018826255.1 of Patescibacteria group bacterium. GTDB lineage: Bacteria > Patescibacteriota > Minisyncoccia > UBA10092 > UBA10092 > UBA10092. Next base: position 906 of record JAHJZO010000049.1, read on the forward strand.
AAAAGCCGGGAGAGCGGTGATTTTAGGCCACAGCTCAAAAGAAACTTGGTATCACCGCGATGGCCAATACGCGTATAATTTCGCTCTTTTGGACAAGCTTCAAAATGGCGACGAATTTTATATGGTTTTTGAAGGAAAAAAATTAATATACAAAGTTTTTTCAAACAGCATTTTAACTCCCGAAAAGACAAATGAAATTCTTTCTCAAACACCAAAAGGCGATTCTGAAATCGCGCTAATTACTTGCTGGCCGATTGGATTCGCTCTAAAACGAGTTCTTATTCAAGCCGAGCTCGTCCGCGTGGAGAAAATAAAATAAAAAGGTTATAATCTTTCAGAAAGACGCGCGCCCGTGGCGGAATCTGGTATACGCGCAGCGCTTAGGACGCTGTTCCCGTAAGGGATTAGAGGTTCAAATCCTCTCGGGCGCACAAAAATCATCATATTGTAAAATTATCTTCGATATATTAATATCTTAAATATGACGGACAATTATCTTCAAAAACAACTCGATTATTTCAAATCCAATCAAGATGAACTTGTAAAAAAATACGAGGGGAAGTTTCTTATTATTAAGGACCAAAAAGTTCAGGGTGTTTATGATACGGAAATGGAAGCATACACGGATGCCAAAAAGAGATTTAAGCTGGGGACTTTTTTAATTCAACAATGTTTACCCGGTCAAGAAAGCTATACTCAGACCTTTCATTCTCGGGTGAAATTTTCTTAATTTTCTATGCGGCAACTTGCATTCACTACCCGATACGACAGACGAGTTCGCGTGTTGTTTAATAAAGTGAATGTATATCTGCCCGTTACTCCCGAAGAAGCACAAACACAAAAAGTTGAATTTAAGGAATATATTGCAATTTGGGACACGGGAGCGACACACTCCGCCATAACAAAAAAAGTTGTAGACGATTTGAAACTACAACCAACGGGAGTGCGAGAAACGAGGCACGCCGGAGGAAAATCTTCCAATAATACATATCTTGTAAATATCGCACTACCTAATAAAGTGATGGTTCCTTGTGTGCGCGTGACAGAGATCCAGCTTATTCCTGATGACAATATATCAGACGATAAACAGCCTCAACTTTTAATAGGGATGGATATAATTGGCCTTGGCGATTTTGCCGTAACCAATGCCAACGACAAAACAACTTTTTCGTTTAGAATTCCATCAGTTCAGGAAATAGATTTTATACCGGATGCCCAAGAAAATAACGTAATGGAGGGTGGTAATAGAAGGGAACGGCGCGCTTTTCAGTCAAAGAAAAGAAAGGGATTAATTTAAATAATATAATTTTTCTTGCCTTTTTATTTGCTTTGTTGTAATCATATCTAATGATAGTGGAGAGCCGAGTTAACACTTGGCTTAATTTGTACCCTAAAAACTAAATATTGAAAGGAGAGGAAAAATGAGAAATTTTATGGAGTTGTTGCGGGTCCAGTGGGCCAAGGGTAATTTCGTGTGCGTTGGGTTGGATAGCGAATTCGATAAAATTCCTGAATCTGCGCATCGGATGAAAGGTATTTCCACCACCATTGTTGCGTTCAATCGAGCGATTGTGGAAACGACAAAAGATATCGTATGCGCCTACAAGCCGAACGCCGCATTCTATGAGGCGCACGGTAGTATCGGATGGGTTGCGCTTCGTGACACCATCATTGATATTCATCGGATAGCGCCGAACGTTCCGGTAATTCTCGATGCCAAACGCGCGGATATCGGGAATACCAACAATGGGTATGTGCAGATGGCGTTTGACTATCTGAAGGCGGATGCGATTACGGTCCATCCGTACTTGGGGCAGGAAGCGCTTCAGCCGTTCCTGGATCGCGCGGACAAGGGCGTTATTGTCCTCTGCCGTACATCCAATCCGGGCGCGGGCGAGTTTCAGGATGAAGATGTAGCTGGCGATAACGTGCCGAACGGCTACATGCCGCTTTACAAGTACGTTGCATATCAGGTGTCGCATAAGTGGAATAGGGAAGGTAACTGCGCGCTCGTCGTCGGCGCAACATATCCCGATGAACTCTGCGAAGTCCGCGGACTCATCGGCGATATGCCGATTCTCATTCCGGGCGTTGGGTTCCAGCAGAAGGATGTCCCGATCGAGAAGCAAGTGGAACAGGTTGTCTCTGCGGGCAAGAACAGCCACGACGACGGAATGATCATCAATTCGTCGCGTGGCATCATTTTTGCATCAAAGGGCGCGGACTTCGCCGAAGCGGCTCGCCGCGAAACACTGAAGCTCCACGATCTCATCAACCAATTCCGATAGAAAGGAGGGTTTATGAATTATCCAGACCGATTGGCAGTTCCATCTGGGGCTGTACTCACATTATGCGATTTGCAGCTTCTCCAGAAAGCAAATGAAGCGGGCTCTATCGTATATCGAGAAAAACCATTCACGCTAAAATCGGGTATTCAATCCAATGTCTACGTTTTTTTCAGGGGCGATCTTACTGACTCTCCGAATCTTCTGAATATGGTGGCACAGAAAATTGTTCACACCATAAAGGAAAACATGATTCCCAACGACCATCAACCGAATTTGATAGGTTTGCCAACAGCAGGGACTGCTCTTGCTGTAGCGGTATCGATGGCCAGTGTCGAGATGCATAAATGGGACACAAGTATTCCTTTAATTGCGTCTCGTGTTATGCGGGAAAAACTCAAAAAGGAGCACGGCGCAAATGACCGCTGGGTCAATGGTGATATACCGGATTTGAAAAAATTCACATTCTGGACAATTGATAATGTTGTGACCGATGGTGGCACAAAATTCGAGCAAGCGAAATATCTTGAACAGGATGGTTATCCAAGCAAGGATATGCCTCAGTTGATATTTGTTGATCGTCAGCAGGGCGCTATTCCTCGGCTTCAAGCCGCTGGTTTAAAGCGAATTGTTGTATGCTATAATTTGCTTGATATTACTTTTGTTTACAGTGAACTCAAGTTATGGCCGGAAGAAACAGTAAAACGAGTGGAAGAAGAAATCAAAGCACACCAGTTTCTGTAAATTTAAATCATCAATGAATCTAAAACCCCCACAATGTGGGGGTTTTTTTATTCTTCGTGGTGGCGGATTTCTATTTTTTTGGTTTTTGTTTTTTCGGACTTCGGAAGTTTTATTGTCAGGACTCCATTTTTCAAAGTAGCCAGCGATTTATCGGTTTGCACATCTACCGGCAAAATTACCGAGCGCGAAAACGGTCCCCAGTAGCACTCCTGATAGAAATAATCGTCTTTGCCCAAATCTTCTTCGGTCTCTCTTCGTCCGCGGATGGTAACCATATCATTGGTTATGGCAATGTCCAAGTTTTCCGGCTTTACTCCGGCGATAGTTGATTTGATAACAATGTCGGCCGGCGTTTGATAAACATCAACAGAAAGCTGCCCTTCGGTTTCGCCCTGCGCCCAGTCGGTCTCTTTTTGTTTTTCTTCCTCAATTTTTGGTTTGAGCATAACTTTGTTTTCACTTTTCCCTTTGCTTATAGGACCGATTAATTTTTCCAAAAAAGACATGTATTTATATTTATGTTACTTTTGTTTTTCCACGTTGTCAACGGCGGCTTGTTGATAAGTTGTGTGGTATTTTAATCTGTTGAATAAAAACATAACTATGGCGGCGGCGGCAATTAAAACGCCCGCAGTAAGAATTAAAGACATATATTGGTCGTCTTTGAATAGCAGGAAATTATATACCCCGTGAAGAAGGGAGGCCAGGAATAATCCCCAGACAATTAAAAGAGGGTTTCTTTTTACAAAATAAAATCTGGCAAAATAATACCCCGCGATTCCGGAAGCCAAACCGTGCAAAGCTACGGCGCTGATAAATCTCATGGACATAAAATTAAAAGCATCGCTTAAATACCCTGGAGCGCCAATTGAAATGAAAGAAAATATAGCAAAAACATTCTCAATAGCCGCAAAACCCAAGGCAGCGACGATAACATAAATCATGCAATCGTCCGGTTCGTCCAAAACAGGATTTTTATTTAACGACAAGTGAACCGCCCCGTATTTTGCCGCCTCTTCAACCAAAGGAGCGATTACAAACATCAGTATTATTCCGCTCTCAAAAGGAATAATTGCCCAAAAGTTTAGAGCTTTGCCGATGGCCATTTCCACGAAAATAACAATAGGCGCTAAGGCCACTCCCATTAGAAACACTATAAACAGCCACAGGCGAGGCTCCGGATGCAGGTCTTCTTTTAGGTAAAAAAACAGCCAAATCAAACTCGGTAAAACCGCCAGGATTACTAATGGTATAAAAGAAAATAATTGGGAAAACATAAATTATTTGGGCCAGGGTTCAATTATAAGCAGTTTTTTTGAACCGTTTAATTTTCCAAATGTTGTCCAAATTTCTTCGGTAACAAATGGCAGGAATGGATGAAGCAGTTTTAACAGGTCGGTGTGAACTTTAAAAAGCACTTTTTGAGTGTTGGCTTTTCCCGCTTGGCGGGATAATTTTTCATCGGCAAGCTGTTTTTTTGCCGTTTCTATATATATGTCGGCGTATTTGTGCCAGAAAAATTCGTAAAGAAGATGAAGAGCTTTCCCCAACTCGTATTTATTTATCGCTATTTCAACGTCTTTTTTTAATTTTTTAAGTCCTAAAAGAATCTTTTTATCCGCCGCAGTTAATTTTGAATTTGTTTGGGATTTGGGATTTGGGATTTGGGATTTCTCGGTTTGTAATAATACAAACCGAGATGCATTCCATATTTTATTGCAGAATTTTTTACCCGCCAAAATATCTTCTTCTCCGAAGCGCATATCTTGAGCGTCGGAAATCTGCCATGCCAGTCCGAAACGCGTGGCGTCGGCGCCGTATTTTTCAATCAATTCCATCGGGTCGATCCCTGTACCCAATGATTTGGACATTCTTTGCCCGCCCTTGGTTATTACCGTGGCGTGAATAAGTACATTTTTGAAAGGTAGTTTTTTAACCAGAGCTAAACCGGAATAAACCATTCTCGCCACCCACAAATTAATTATGTCGCGCGCCGTACTCAAAACGTCCGTCGGGTAATAAGTTGCCAAATCTTTTGTTTTTTTGGGCCAACCGAGTATAGCAAATGGCCAGAGAGCGGAAGAAAACCAAGTATCAAATACATCTTCAGATTGTTTCATCTCGCATTTTTCGCCACAGGGACATTTTTCAGGTTTTTTGACGGAAACAATAAAATTTTCATCATCACAATCACAGAACCAAACAGGGAACTGGTGTCCCCACCAAATTTGCCGCGAAATACACCAATCACGGGTATTTTTTAACCAATCCAAATAAATTTTTTCTCTCCGCTTGGGATAAAATTTTATTTTACCGTTTTTGACGGGTTCAATCGCCAATTTTGCCAATTCCGCCATTTTTACAAACCACTGTTTTGATGGAATGAGTTCCACCGTTGAATCGCAGCGATAGCATTTGGGGACGGAATGAGTATAGTCCTCAATTTTTTCAACCAAACCGATGGCGGTTAAATCGTCGACAATTTTCTTTCGCGCTTCTTCAACTTTAAGTTCTCGGTATGTCTCGGGCGCGTTGGTATTCATCCGCCCGCGTTCGTCGATGACGGAAATTATTTGCAGATTGTGCGTTTGGCCGATTTGCCAGTCAACCATACTGTGCGCCGGGGTAACTTTTACCGCGCCGGTGCCGAAATCAATGTCAATTAAGCGGTCGGCAATGATAGGGATTTCTCGATTTGTCAGGGGCAAAATAGCTTTTTGCCCGATAAGTTCTTTATACCGCTCGTCTTTAGGATTAACCGCGACCGCCGTATCGCCGAGCATTGTTTCCGGCCGTGTTGTTGCGACAATAATATATTTGACATTTTCAATAGGGTATTTCAAATACCACAGGTGAGTTTTTTCTTCTTTATATTCAAGTTCCAAATCGGACAAGCTTGTCCTGCATCTTGGGCACCAATTTACCACGCGCTCGCCTCTATAAACCCAGCCGAGTTTATGATATTGGACAAACGCTTCAAGCACCGCGTCGCTGTAATCTTTGTCCATCGTGAAGCGCGCGCGCGACCAGTCGCAAGAAGCGCCGATTTGTTTAAGTTGAGAGAAAATTTTGTCGCCATATTCTTTTTTCCACTTCCAGACCTCTTCAACAAATTTTTCCCGTCCCAGATCAAAACGCGTTTTGCCTTCTTTTTTCAATTTTTTTTCAACCACGCTCTGGGTCGCGATGCCGGCATGATCAGTGCCGGGTACCCAAAGTGTCTTGAAACCATTCATTCTTTTGAAGCGGATCAAAACATCCTGAATAGTGGCATTTAAGGCGTGACCCATATGCAAAGAGCCCGTAACATTTGGCGGTGGGATGGCTATGGTGAACGGCTTTTCAGCGCCCTTTAATTTATCGGGGTTAAAGGCGCCGCTTTTTTCCCAAAGCGCATATATTGCGTCTTCAGTTTCTTTTGGATTATATGGAGAATCAAATTTCATCGTTATAATTCAAGATTAGCATTTGCTTGCAATTTTTTCCATGCGCCGGCGGCGGGTTTCTTTTTTAAGTAGTCAAAATAACCGGCAATGGCAATCATGGCGGCATTGTCGGTAGTATAGGCAAAGTCGGGGATGAGCAGGGGGATTTCGTACGGCGCGATTTTTTCGGCCATTGTTTCGCGTAATTTTTTATTAGCCGATACGCCGCCGGCGACCATTATTGTTTTCGGGTTGAATTTTTCGACGGCTTTGATTGTTTTTGAAATTAAGACATCAACAATGGCATTCTGTACTTCGGCGGCAAATGCCGGTTTTATTTCTTTCGGGGAGTATTTTTTTATCAGGTCATTATATGAATATAGCACCGCTGTTTTGAGCCCAGAAAAACTAAAATTAAAATCTTTAGAATTAATCATCGGACGCGGTAATTTTATTTGGGGTTTGAGATTTGAGATTTGGGATTTCCATTGCTCAGCTTGCTGAGCAATGGCTGGTCCTCCGGGAAAGCCCAAACCTAAAAGCCGGGCAGCTTTATCAAATGCCTCGCCGGCGGCATCGTCAAGCGTCCGGCCGATTACTCTATATTTTCCATAATTTTTCATTAAAACCAACTCCGTATGTCCGCCGGAAACTGTGAGAACAAGCGCCGGAAATTCTATTTTTTTATTTGCCAGCCAATTGGAATAGATATGCCCTTCAATATGATTTACCCCGATTATAGGTTTCCGAAACCTATAAGCCAAAGCGCGGGCGGCATTGACGCCGATTAAAAGCGACGGCATTAAGCCAGGGCCTCGGGTTACCGCAATCAGGTCTATATTATCAAGTTTGGTTTTGGCCGCGCTTAAAGCGCCTTTGATTGTCGGATAAATTTTTTGAAGATGAGCGCGGGAAGCAAGGTTGGGGACGATGCCGCCGAATTTTTTGTGAATAGCCATCTGCGAATACGAAGTATTCGCCAAAACCGAAAAACCCGCCTTCGCCAAGGCTTCGGCGGGCGAGGACGGCTTTTTGACTTTCACCACCGCCGCCGCGGTATCATCGCATGATGTCTCTATTCCTAGGATTTTCATTTATAAATTTTATCTCTTCGATCTATCTCCAATATTCTGATTTTTTTGTCTGGCAAGAATTCAATGATAACTCGGTAATCTTTTACTCGGAAAGAATAAAAACCACTCAAGGGTCCATGAAGTGGTTTTAGACGAAGATGGGAGTCGGTTGGATCATCTTCAAGAATTTGTAGATTTCTATCAAGCTCCTCCTTAACTTTTTTCTCAAGTTTCTTTGCTGATGTAATGAAATGTCTTTCAAAGAAAATAATATACATCAAGAAATGGTTTTCAGAAAATTCCTTTTATCATACTTCTGGCAACCATCTTTTTTTCCTGCTATTCGAATAATTTTTTTAACAAAGCTATATTGATATTCGCCTTCGGAGTCCTTAGAACCACGCATCACGAGTTCACTTAACTCTTTAAAAAGTTCTTGTTTTATCTCCGTTTTTAGTTTTTCGTATGTAGCAGTGGTCATATTGTTTCAATGGTAATACAAAATTATGATTTTTTGCAATATCTCTTAGTAGCCCTAGGGGGAATCGAACCCCCGTTGCCAGGATGAAAACCTGGCGTCCTAACCACTAGACGATAGGGCCGTTGGTGTATTATGGTATAATCTACGAGAAATTTCAATGGAAACGGATGAAAAAAATTATTTAAGAATAGGGCGCGCGTCGGAACTAGCCGACAAAAAAGAACAACGGATTTACCGTCTTTTGGAAATTCTTCCCGCTTTTTTGTCTTGGACGACAATTATTTTGATTGTTTTGTTATCATGGCTGTTGCCATTCTGGATAGCTATTTTTATTATCGCTTTTGATATTTACTGGCTTTTAAAAACAATTTTTTTGTCGCTTCACATGCGCTCGTCTTTCAATAAAATGAAAGCCAATTTGAAAAGAAATTGGATTGAGGAATTGAGCAAACTGCAATGGCAGGATTTGCGGCACCTGGTTATTTTGCCGATGTATCAAGAGTCGCTGGAAGTTGTCAGGGCCAGTTTTTTAAGTTTAGCAAGCATCAATTATCCGCTGGACAAAGTAATTGCGGTTTTGGCGATCGAAGAAAGGGGAGAGCAGACGGCATTGGATACGGCAAAAGCGATTGAAAAAGAATTCGGAAATAAATTTTTCAAATTTTTAATAACAATACACCCAGCCGACATTCCAGGTGAAATAATCGGCAAGGGCTCAAACGATACGTGGGCTATTAAAGAAGTGAAAGAAAAAATCATTGATGAACTGAAAATTCCCTACGAAAAAATCATCGTTTCTGTTTTTGATGTGGACACGATAGTCCCCCCGGATTTTTTTGGTTGTTTGTCTCATAGTTATTTAACATCGGAAAAACCGCTTCGTTCGTCATTTCAACCCATCCCGCTTTTCATAAACAACATCTGGCACGCGCCGGCTTTTGCCAGAGTTTTCTCTTTTTCGACCACTTTTTGGCAGATGATTCAACAATCGCGCCCCGAACGTCTCATAACTTTTTCTTCGCAATCAATCGGCTTCAAGCCGTTGGTTGAGATTGGTTTTTGGCAGACCAATGTGGTCAGTGAGGACTCAAGAATATTCTGGCAGTGTTTATTGCATTATGACGGCGATTGGAGAACCGTTCCGCTATTTTTTCCAATTTATATGGACGCCAATGTCGCTGAAACTTTTTGGCAGACCCTGAAAAATCAATACAAACAAATCCGGCGCTGGGCCTACGGCGTTGAAAATAACGCCTATTTTCTCTACGGATTTTTGAAAAATAAAAAAATAACCGGATTAAAAAAATGGTATTTCGGTTTCAATATGATTGAAGGCGCGCATTCGTTGGCGACAAACTCGCTGATTATTTTTCTTTTAGGATGGCTGCCGACGGCAATCGGAACAGGCATATTTTCAGAAACTCTTCTTTCCCATAATTTGCCGTATGTAACTCGCTTGGTTATGAATATCGCTATGATTGGTTTGGTTTTTACCGCCATTATTGCCATAAACCTTTTGCCGCCTCGTCCGCCGTACTATGGCCGTTTCCGGTATGTATTAATGGTTCTTCAGTGGGTGGCGTTTCCGATTAATATGATTTTTTTCGGTTCTATCCCAGCTTTAGACGCCCAAACGCGATTGGCATTTGGCAATTATCTCGGCTTCTGGCCCACTCCGAAGGTGAGGAAATAAAAAGTTTGTATATTTATAGATTATTTAGGGTATGATAAAATAAAAAAATGAGGTGGTTAAAAAATAGAGTGTGTATAACTTATTTACATTCTACTTGACAAATAGTTTTACATTGACTAAACTGGGGATATTAATATGCTCGGTAAATTTATTTTAGAACAGCGGAAGAAGCACGATCTAACGCAGGAGTTTTTGGCGTCCAAGATTGGCGTTTCTCGACCAACTTATATTCAAATAGAGCAAGGCGAACGGGACTTGACCATCACCGAAGCAAAAAAACTTGCGGATATTTTTGGTATTGTTTTTGATGATTTTGTTCAGGGCAAAAAAAGCTTATTGCCTAAAATAGAGCTAGAAAAGCGAGCAATGCCAAAAAAAGTAAAACAAGAAATGCGAATCTCCGTGCCTCAAGAAAATATTGTAAAACTTAAAGAAACATTCCTGTATATTTTGGAAAAAATTGGAGCGTTGCCAAACATTGGCGAGGCAGTAATCTGTAAAATTTTATATTTTATTGACTTTGATTATTATGAGAAATATGAGGAGCAGCTTATCGGCGCCACTTATATTAAAAATCATTATGGTCCCACTCCGGCAGCTTTTACTGAAATTGTTAAACAAATGGAACAAAATAATG
>JAHJZO010000006.1 GCA_018826255.1 Patescibacteria group bacterium
GGCAGGCTGGTCTGAAGGAAAAAAGATTTTTTTACTACGAAGAAATTACCCGCGTCTTTTGGCCCTTGACGAGACCGATTTTTCGCTTAACCCTTTTTTGAAAGAAGAGAGTCAGGGTGATATCCAATTTTTTTCTTCTCCTGAAAGTGTAATAAAAGATTCTTCTCGAAATTTAATTTATGTGGCCAATCTAGGTAACGATACTGTTACGGTCATTGATGGCAAGACAAAAAAACCCTTTAAGACCATTCCCGTTGGCGCTGGTCCGCTAGGGATAGATTTTAATCCCAAGACGGGCAAGTTGTATACCGCTAACCGTGTAGGCAACTCGGTAACGGTCATTGATACCGCCACTTACAATACCAAAACTATTACTGTTGGCTTAATTCCTAGCTATATCGCCGTTAACTCCGAAACCAATAAAATTTACGTCAGCGAGGCGGGCGATAATAAAGTGGCGGTGATAGACGGCGTGAAAGAGGAAGTCATTAAATACATTTCTGTGGGTGCCATACCTCAGGCAATTTTGGCAAATACGCCCAAAAATAGAGTTTATGTTTCTAATAGCGGGGAAGATACTATTTCTGTTATCGATGGGGCTAAAGACGAGGTTGTAAACGTCATAAAAACTGAAAAGACGCCACGTCGGATAGAGTTGGCGGATAATAAAATTTTCGTGGTAGCCGAGGGCAATAATTCATTGATTGCTATTGATCAGGAAACCGAAAAAATAATAGGCAAAGTTCGTCTAAAGGCAGTGCCCTTTAATATAGCTTGGGACAAATTGCAAAATAAACTTTTGATTATTCATAAAGGAAGATCCATGGTTTCTATTGTCGATCCGCAGAATTACGAGATTTTATCTGAAAAAGAATTCGCGCCGTTTTTTAGCTATATGGATAATATGTATAACAAGTTTTTGATTGATTGGGATGAAGAGATGGTTTACTTTACGCAAAGCACGGCCAATGCTGTCCATGTTGTGAAAATAGAAGAGAACTTGTCTGATCTTTCGCTTAAATTAGCGGCAATAATTGAGAGTAACGGAGAGGTAATTTGGCAACCCGGCTTTGAACCTTTGCCGAAGGAGGTTATTTTGTTTATCCAAACGGCAATGAAGTGGGTAAAGGAAAATGCGTTTTTAGTCGGCGGAACGATAGTTGCGTTTAGTATTCTTATTGGTTTTATCGTTTATAGAAAAAAGCATGGATTTGAATCTTTAAAATAAAAAACAAAGTAAGCGATGAGAGAGAAATTAAAGAAATTATTAAAGAAGCAAAAAATCGGTTGTCTTGTTTTGTTGTCGTTTTTTCTAGTTGCCGGCGGGTTTTGGGCTCGGCCATTGTTGGCGGAATACGCTTTGACCAAAGCCGACTATTATTTTAACGGCGGAGCTTATGATTTGTCAGTTGCAGCTAAATGGTATCAAACTGCGGGATTTTTGGATTCCCAGTCGTCCTTAGTTCATTATCAGCTGGCTAGAATTTATTTTGTTGAAAATAAGTTAGGCGAAGCCCAAAAAGAAATAGATATCGCTTTGGCCGAAAATCCGGCTAATCAGCGGGCGTTTTATATCAGGGGACTGATTAATGGTTTTGCCAAAAATTACGGCGAGGCCATAAGTGATTTTGAGAAATTTACGGCTTGGTCGCCGAAAGAATGGGCGGGTTGGAATGATTTGGCGTGGGCAAGCTATGAGGCTGGTGATTACGTTAAAACCAAAGACGCTGCGCTTGAAGGATTAAAAATTGACGCGGCCAATCCCTGGCTTTTAAATAATCTCGGGTTGGCTCATTTGGGGTTAGGAGAAAAAGATGAGGCCCAGGCGATTTTTGCCAAAGCCAAAGAAAGTTCCGGCTCATTGACGCTTGAAGAATGGCAGAAAGCGTATCCGGGAAATAACCCGAATTCCGCCGAGCAGAATTTAGCTAAATTTAAAGCTAACGTAAAATACAATGCAATTTTGGCATCCAAAACAACGATTTCGAAAGTAGCCTTGGCTAAAGGTATTGCTGTTTCGGCCTGCTCCGCTTCTACTTATTATCATTGTTCTGGTACTTCCTGCGTGGCCTATACCTGTGACCCAGATCATGAAAGTTGTTCAAGTTCTTGCAGCAGCGATACTGATTGTGGGTCGTGTACTCCTCGCTGCGGTGACTGGTATGCCTGTACCAGGTCTTGCGGTGGGGGGCGGCAAGCTAAAAGTTGTGTCAGAAGCGATTGCTCTGAATATAGCGAAGAACAAGACTGCAATATGCAGGATTGTCCGTGCGCTCCTAACTGCGGTAACACTAACAACTATTGTTCTGGCGATTCTTATGGCGACGGTTGTGGCGGCACTTGCTGGGGCACTAGAAGTTGTTGCACTCCTTCCTGCGACGACTGGTCCAAATGTTCGGTTTCCTGCGGCGCAGGGTCGAAAAACCGCACTTGCACCAGGGCTGATTGCAGCACTTACAGCGATTCCACAGACTGCAATGATGGATGTTGTCCGGAAGACGGCGGCTGGTCAGGCTGGTCCAAATGTTCGGTTTCCTGCGGCGGCGGCACCGAAACCCGCTCCTGTACCAACCCTTCTCCTTCTTGCGGCGGAGCGGATTGCTCAGGTCCCTCTTCCCAATCCTGCAACACATACGCCTGTATCGGAAACTTCAATTTGAATTTGGGCGGTTCGGTCGCTTGTAATTCTGTGCCGCTCAGCTGGACATCCGCTTCCGGCGCTCAGGCCTACAGAATCTTAAGAGGCAGCCCCCGTATTGACATTTCTCCTTATCAACCATATACGGCTTTAAACCACACCGATACCACCGTCAGCCAAAACACCACCTATCCTTACCAGATTGAGGCCTATAATTCCGGCGCCTCTAATCGTTCCAACACTATAAATGTTTCAGTTCCTTATTGTCCGCCAACTCTTAATTTTTCGGCTGATAATACATCAATATGGCAAGGTCAGAGCGTAATTTTATCATGGGCTACTTCTTATATTACTTCTTGTACGGCCTCCGGCGCGTGGAGCGGTTCTAAACCGGTAAACGGCAGTCAGATTGTTGTCCCCTTGCCGCCGCCAAGCGCTACATACAATCTAAACTGTTCCGGGTCAGGCGGTAGCATTAGTCAATCAGTCACCGTCAACATTGCGCCACTAGCTCTGCCTGATTGGAGAGAGATTATTCCGAGGTAATTTTAGAAAATCTGGATATAAAACCCCCGCCTACAGGCGGGGGTGGTTTTGTTATATATTGATAGGTTATAATAACTTGCATGAGTTTATCAATTACAATCCATAGACAAAGCAAGGCGTACAAATATTTGCTTTTATGGGAGCAATATTTTCAAAATAACCAATCAATGCTTCAGCAGGTTATTATTGAAATAAAAATGCTAAGCGGAGTAAAAAATTTTACGGTTTCTAAAATTCCAATTTATCTTATTCCTGATATTAATAACAAAGATAAAGAAATCGGCGCCAGTTTTTCTTGGACGCCAAGAAAAAGCTTTATAGATATTGAAGTTCCATTTGGGCTCAAGACACCCAATGGGTTTTTCCCGGTGAGCATTTTGGCACACGAATTTTTTCATTTGATATTGAGAAAAAATAAAAATTTATTTTTGGAAATCAAAAAAATTACCGAAAAAAACGAAAAATTATTCGCAAAATTATCAGGGAGCATGCTACACAGAATGTTTTTGGAAGAATTGTTAGTTAGTTCATTTATTCCGGAGGGGTATCTTAGTGAAAAATACTTAAATACTAAATCTTACACTTTTACTTCAAGACCCAAGGATTTGTTATCGTGGCGAAGACTAATTGCGTTTAAATCGCGTGAAATGGCAAAAAATTATATCAATAATATTCAGCAAATCGATAAAAAATATCTTGAGCATATAGTAGATATCCTGAAACAAAACACAAAATAAAACCCCCTCAAAACCATGAAGGGGTATCGTAATGGTTATTTTCTGTTTGCCCAATGGCCATCGTCCCAGGGACCATTATTCCACGTCTTGTTTCGGTGGCTTTTCTTTTCTGTGGCCTGCGTTACAGCCTCTTTCTTGGCCTGAAGCAGAACCTTGGGGACAATATCGGGATTTGTCTTTGTGACAGAAACTGCTTTTAGCATGGGTCTCACCTCCTTTCGTTAGAATTGCATTGTGAGTTACCGTATAATGCCACACGATTTTATTTTAACCGAAATATGCTCAAAATATCTTTTTAGATTTTCACAAACCTCATCTAAAGGTTCAATGGAATCAAATTGTTCGTAACAATTTCTTGCGCATCCTCCTTTGCATATGAAATACCAATTACATACTCGACAGCGCGCTTTTCTTCTCTTAAGTATTTTTTGAAAATTTTTTAAGCGCTGATTAGACCTAACTATAATAGGATTATCCGATACACTGCCAAAACGTAGGGTATCCATATTTGGAAAAGAATCACAGCTATAAATTGAACCGTTGGAATAGACGGTAGCAAATTGGTCGCACCGTCCCAAATAGATGCATTCACGTTTATCTCCACCAAGAATTAAATTAACGACGCTCTGAATGTCTCGAATTTCAACTTCTGGGTCATCTAATTCTAGCCAGAGATCAAAAATAGCAATCATGAAATCGGTATATTGCGATGGGGAGACAGTTAATGAAGATATATCGCCACAATGTCCGATGTTTTTCACTCTGGCAAATTTCAACTTTTTTATGTTTTTTGTAATAAAGAAATTGAAAAGTTCTTTGGGGGAATTGTAATTAAGGGTACTTACACTGCAGATAATGCCGTTGAATATTTTAGCCTGACGCAATAAGTTAACACCTCTCATAACGGCATCGTATGATCCTTTGTCGGATTGGTAACGACGAACTTGATTGTGGGATTCTTTTGGGCCGTCAAGGCTCACACCAACAAAAAAATTATTCTTAGCGAAGAAACGTGTCCACTCAGGAGTGACAAGAGTAGCGTTTGTTTGAAGAAAATTTACAATTTTCCTTCCTTTTTGTTTCCATGGATGCTGAAATTCTATTGCCTTGCGATAAAAATCTAATCCTGCAAGCAAAGGCTCGCCTCCATGCCAGATAAATTCAATATGATCTTGTTCGCAACAGAAGAAATCAATCACGAATTTTAATGTTTCTACTCGCATATAATCTCCGGTAATGCATTCTTTGAGCCCAGAAGCATAGCAGTATGAGCAAGATAAGTTACACAATCCGTTAACCGGTTTGACGATTGGAGTCGAGACTGACCGATAGAACATTATAATCACCTTCTTTCAGTTTGAAATGGGCTATCTTTACGGATGAAACCAGCTAGTCTATATCAGCTTTACACTAGCCAATTTGAGTCCAAATGTCAATTTTGTGGTGTTGTGGGCGCTGGAAGAATATGTTCTAATTAAAATTATGGCTCGACTCAAAAATTCCCTTGACCCAACCTGAGATTTTTAAAAATAATTCTGTGCTAAGAACATAAACATCAAAAGTTCCGAATGGTAAATTATCTTTTTTATTCTTGCTAGAAGAATTCATTTTTCTGTATGTTTTGAAGAATTTATTAAGGGGTATTTTGGATATATGCGACCAGTACTCCTCTGCTTTTTTATAATCCAAATGTGGATGGATATGGACATGGCCTCTAAATTTTTCTTCCGGTACATTACAAATTCTTCTAAAAAAGGCCATTATGATTTTTATCATTTCCGGGTCGCTATTAGAAAATCTTACCAATCCTCTTTGTGTTTTTCCTCCTTCAGCCCAATAAAGCATGATCCCAATTAACCATAATTCTCTTTCAGATAGACTTTTAATTTCTTTAGTGGCTGCATCTATAATAATTTGTCTTTTTGCGCTCTCATTTCTAAGACGAGTTGTTCTTCTTTGCTCTATTACGCCTTTTTGAATGCCCTTTTGAGAAAGCTCTAATTTTTGCTCTGGTGTTAGTCTAATATCTCGAACCCACAAACTGACAGAGCTTTTAGCAACGCCCAATTTTTTATGGATTTCATCAAAAGAATAACCAAGACAGCGTAATCGTCTAGCCTCTAATTTTTCCTTTAATCTCATAGTTGAACCTTTGAGTATATTACTACAATAAGCATACTCTAAAAGTTAAATTATTTCTAGTGGGCGGTATAGGATTCGAACCTATAACCCCTGCGATGTAAACGCAGTGCTCTGCCATTGAGCTAACCGCCCGGAATAATACGTTCAGTTTAACATAATATTTTTAATATGCTCAACTTGAGCATTTTTTGTTTCAAAATCAAGTTTGAGCGCCAGAACATCTATTCGCCAGTCTTGGTTTTCAGAAACCCTATGTTCTTTCAGATATGTGGAAACTATTTTTGATAATTGCCGTTTTTTGTGGAACGTAATATTTTCTTCCGGTCGCCATTCAAAATTTATATTCTGGGCTTTAACCTCAATAAAAACCAGTTGCGGTAATTGTTTCGGTAATTGTTTCGGTAATAATGCGGTAATGTTTCGGTAATTGTTTTTTCCGGAAATTACCGAACTAGTTACCGAACTAGCTTCCGATGCAATAATATCAATTTCTCCCCATGGCTTGCGGTAATTTCTTTCCAGAATTTTGTACCCGTGTTTTTCCAGATATTTTACCGCAACATCCTCTCCCAGTTTTCCTGTATTTTGTTTTTCAGTAGTCATCGCTCTTCATATATTATATTACGGTTTCCAATATGACGCCATTTAAAATCCCCCGCAAGCTTGCGGGGGATTTTCATGTGGAACTTTTAGAGAAATCGGAAATTTCCTTCAAAAAACACTGATGCAATTCTTTCGTCAATAGAATCTTGGTATTCCTCTCCAGTCATAAAGCGCGCACGCTCTTGTTCGTCATCCGACAATGGTTTTTTGGCGACATAGGCCGCCCACTTTCCTTTGTTGTAATTAATACTGATTAGCCGTTCGCCCCAAAAGAGAGGATTAGAGACATAGAGATTAACGTCGCCTTCATCCGATAATTCGATGGCTTGCACTGTCCCAACAAGAGTGTGGCGATGAGAGTCAAATTTGTAAAATTGGCCAATGATTTTACTAGGATCCATCGGGAGCCCAGCTTCTTTCAAATTGAATTCAAAATCACTTAAATAACCATCTCGTCTGGATTTTACCATCACAAACCTCCTTTTTCGTTTTTGGTTGTTAAAAGACGAATTTAGACTATTGCTATTTAATATGCATTACTGTAAATATATCATATTTCATTCATTCTGTCAAGCCAAATTGCATGTTTATTTCCGATCGGATTTTAACATGCAATTTTGTTTTTTGTCCGCCCGGAGGGACTCGAACCCCCAACCTTGACGATAGAAGCGTCCTGCTCTATCCAATTGAGCTACAGGCGGAAAGATGACAAAATCAAAATAACATAAAATAGGTTGAATTTCAATCAAAATTAAAATATAATACTGCAAGACGGGGTGTCGTATACCGGTAGTACGCATGCTTTGGGAGCATGTTGACTGGGTTCAATTCCCAGCACCCCGATTGGGCCTATAGTAAAGTGGTATTACGCTACATTCGCATTGTAGAGGCGGCAGTTCGATTCTGCCTAGGTCCACCATATTGAATTAGTCGCCTCGCTCGGGGCTTCGCCCCTCGCTTCGGCGGGCAGTTTTGCGAGCAAATCAAAGGGCTTTTTGAAATCAATTTCCAGCCGTCCCGCCGCAAGGCGGCGGTTCGAGCCGATTTTTTTGAGAAAATTTTTCATCTCCGAAAAATTTTCTTGCAAAGCGAGATTTTTGGCTTGGTTGGCTTCTAAAATCCAGTTTCTTGTGAGTTCGAGCCAATGATTTCCTTTTCGCTCAAAATCCGATA
>JAHJZO010000007.1 GCA_018826255.1 Patescibacteria group bacterium
AGATAATTCTTGCTGATGCTGGTTCCAAAGACAGAACGATAGAGATTGCTAAAAAATATGGCTGCAAAGTTGTTCCCGGAGGTTTGCCGGCTAAAGGGAGAAATGAAGGAGCTAAAGCTGCTCGGGGAGACCTATTCTTATTTTTAGATTCTGATCTGGTTTTGCCCGAAGGTTTTTTAGATGTATTTTTACAAGAATTTAAAAAGAAAAATCTCGATATTGCTTCTACTGATTTAGATTTCTTAACCGATAAAAAGATTTATAAAATTGCCGCCTTCCTCTGCAATATTTATTATAGATGTACCCAGCGCATACTTCCCCATATCAGCCAATGTATTTTAGTAAAGAAAGAGTTTCATAATAGGATAGGGGGGTTTGATGAAGAAATTATGCGCGAATACGAAGAAACCAGCAAACGCCACAAGTTTTTAACGGCGGAATTTCTTGATTTAACAAACGCCGTTGGTTCGCTTAAGAATTTAATAGAAGATTTGACAGGCAGGATTAATAACGAGTTCAATACGGGGCTGGTGAAAATAAACGATGAGTTTGCCCGTTATTTCAAACTGATGTTTGGCGGCGGGTCCGCGAAATTGGAAAACGAATCAGGAGTGACCATAAACGTCAATATGCCGCATAAGCGTATCCGCGACCTCGCCGCTCTTTCGGGCGGAGAAAGAGCGCTTGTTTCCATCGCGCTTTTATTCGCTATTGTTTCCGTTAGCCGCCCGCCATTTTTGATTTTGGATGAAATTGACGCCGCTCTAGACGAAGTCAACGCGGCGCAGTTTGCCAAAGTTCTAAAAGATTTTGCGGAAAAAACCCAATTTATTCTGATAACTCACAACCGGGCAACAATGGAAATTGCCAATGTTCTCTACGGCGTCACCATGGGCGATGATGGCGTTTCCAAATTATTCTCCTTGAAATTAGAGGACGCTGTGGTATAATAGAAACATTAAAATAATAAAAAAATTATGAATATTTTATATGTATTATTAGGTATCGTTGCCGCGATAATCGTGTGGCTTATTTTTGCTTATAACCGGTTTATCGTGTTGGTAACGAGAGTCAAAGAAGCATGGTCGGATATTGATGTGCAATTAAAAAGAAGATACGACCTGATTCCTAATTTGGTTGAAACCGTAAAGGGATATATGACTCATGAGAGACAGGTCTTTGAAAAAGTTACGGAAGCGCGAACGCAAGCAATGGGCGCCAAAAGCAAAGATGAAAAACTTGAAGCGGAAAATGTTTTGTCCGGCACTTTAAAAACACTTTTCGCAGTTTCCGAGAATTATCCGGATTTGAAAGCCAACGCCAATTTTTTGGAATTGCAAAGAGAACTGGCGGACACGGAAAATAAAATTCAGGCGGCAAGAAGGTTTTATAACGGCAACGTGATGGAATACAACACCAAAATTGGCACTTTCCCGTCCAATTTGATCGCCGGAGTGTTCAAGTTCAAGAAAGAAGAATTTTTCGGATTGGAATCAGAAGCCGAAAGAAAACCGGTGGCGGTTAAATTCTAAAACCTATGCCGACGCTTTACACCCAACAGTCGGCCAATATCAGGCGGACCTGGCTGCTTTTTACGGTTTTTCTTATCGTTGTCATCGGCATCGGCTGGGCCTTTTCAAGGATTTACGCGAATCCGTCACTTTTATATTTTGCGGTTATTTTCAGCGTTTTGATGAATGTTATTGCATATTGGTATTCTGACAAAATAGTTTTGAAAATGGCGCGCGCGGTTCCGATTGAACATAATAGCGCGCCGGAACTTTATCATATAGTTGAAAATCTATGTATTACAGCCGGCTTGCCAATACCTAAAATTTATCTTATTCGCGAGAAACAGCCAAATGCTTTTGCGACGGGCAGAGATCCTAAACACGCTGTGGTTGCCGTCACCGAGGGGTTGCTTGAAAAACTAGACCGGAGCGAGCTTGAAGGGGTTTTGGCGCACGAATTGTCGCATGTCGGCAATCGCGATATGTTGCTTTCAACGGTCGTGGTTGTTCTTGTCGGTTTTATTTCAATTGTTTCTGACATGTTTTTAAGAATGACTTTTTGGGGCGGTATAGGAAGGCGCGATAACAGAGGAGGCGGCCAGGCCGGAGCGATTATGATGGTCGCAGGCATTGTTTTATCAATTTTGGCGCCGCTAGCGGCAGTGCTTATTCAACTGGCGATTTCGCGCAAAAGGGAATTTTTGGCCGACGCTTCCGGTGCTTTGCTTACTCGCTACCCCGAAGGGCTGGCTTCGGCTCTGCAAAAAATTTCTTCGGACACGACTCCCATGCGCGTTGCCAACAATACCACGGCCCATTTATGGCTGGATGATCCATTTAAAGGGCAGAAAAAAGTTTCTTGGCTACGAAAACTTTTTATGACCCACCCGCCAATTGAAGAAAGAATAAAACTCTTGCGGGGGATGTCAAAGTAAAATATTTATATGACCGAAGAACAAAAAAGAATTAAAGAACTGGAAGAAGAAATATCGCGGCTGAAGGAATTGGCCTACAAAGACGAATTGACAGACCTTTATAACCGTCATGGTTTTAAGGATGAATCCGCAAAATTCATTGACGAAGTTAAGGGTTATTTAGAAAATCCGACGCGTCGGGAAAACTTTCTTATCAAAAGTTTAAGTTTGGGAATTTTCGATATTGATAATTTTAAGAAAATTAATGATACTTATGGCCATCAAGCGGGGGATATGATTTTGAAACTATTCAGTAGAATCATCAAAGAAAGAGTGCGCGGGATTGATATAGTGGCGCGTTGGGGAGGCGAAGAAATTATTGTGGGACTGGTCGGATCAGACGAAAACAATGCGTATGAAATTCTTGATGACATCAGGAAAAAAATAGAAGAGACGGAGGTAGAATGGGAAGGGAAGACGATAAAATTCATGGTAAGTGGCGGCGTCGCTAGCTTTACCGAAAATGAAGATTTTGATAGTTTATTTAAAAGATCCGACGAGGCGCTTTACAAAGCCAAACAAACAGGCAAAAATAAAATCGTCAAAGCCTCGGATTTGTAAATGGAGGGTTCGCTCATGTTATGGAGGGTTCGCATAGTGGTCTATTGCGCTCGCTTGGAAAGCGAGTTTGCCGCAAGGCATCACAGGTTCGAATCCTGTACCCTCCGCAGTGGTCATTTCCCACTTATCCCCAGCGAAAGTTGACAAATCTGATTATTTCTGATAAACTCCAGCAAGTGGTTATAGTCG
>JAHJZO010000008.1 GCA_018826255.1 Patescibacteria group bacterium
GACTTTTTAATTTTTAATTTATAATTTATAATATCGACCTTATTTTTTAAAACGCATTAACTAAATTATATATCGGAAGCAGAATCGCCGCAACCAAGATACCCACACCTGCCCCTAAAACCACGATTAAAATGGGCACTATAAGATTAACCAGATTATCAAAAGCGCGATTGACTTCTTCGGTAAAGAAAGTGGCCACCTGTTTCAAAATTGTATCCAGTTTTCCCGTTTGTTCGCCGATAGTTATCATTTGAGTAACCATCGGTAAAATTTCAGGATAATGGGCAAAAACCGCGCTGATGTTGCCGCCTTTTCTTACCGCTTCGTTTGATTCAAGAATAATCTGGCGATAGACCGCATTGCCGATGACATCGGCTGTTATTTCAAGCGACTGGGAAATAGCGATGCCGGCCGAAGATAGAGTTGATAGCGTCTCGGCAAAACGCGCCAAATAGATTTTTTTAAGGAGCGTGCCAAAAATCGGCAAACGGAGTTTAAATCCGTCGTAAACATATCGCCATTCCGGAGATTTTTTGATTGACATAACGACAAAATAAATAACGCCGCCCAAAACAATAAACAGAATCCAGCCCCAATTTTTCATAAAATTGGCCAAGCCAATAAGTATGCGGGTGACAAGCGGCAGCTTTTGTCCCGACTCAACCAAAATTGCCGTAATGTTTGGAATAACAAAAATAAGCATTACCGCGCCAACCGCCAAAAACGCCGCAACGATAAAAGCGGGATAAATCATCGCGCCCTTGGCTTTGGAATTTAAAAGATATTGGCGATTGATATAATCCGCCAGGTATATAAGCGTTTCCTCCAGCCGGCCGGAAATTTCGCCCGATCTTACCATTTGAATGAAAAAGTTTGAAAAAACTTTGGGATGCTTGGCAAGCGCCCTTGAAAAAATCATCCCCGCGTCAACATCGTTGGCAACTTCGGAAATGATCTGGGAAAAGTTCGGATTTTCGACCTGTTTCTCCATAACTCTCAATGACTGCACCAGCGGCACCTTGGCTTGGATTAAAACCGCTAATTGTTTTGTGAAAAGAACTATCTCTTCATTTTTGACGCGATTTAAAAGCGTTAAAATTTTGTTAATTAATTTTTCAAAAGTAAAAGATTCCGATGCGTCGTGTAGCTTTATGTCGGTAATAATCAGTTGCTGGTCCTGCAAAATGGAAATTGCGCCTTCAACAGAAGGCGCTTCCACGACGTCGGATTCCAATTTTCCATCTTTAGTTCTTGCGGTGTATTGAAACTTAGCCATATATTATTGAATTATTGTTTGAAATTCCTTAGGGCTTAAAGAATATGCCATCGCAGTTTCCGGCAACACTTCACCGCGGCGGACCAACTCGGCCAAACTGCGGTTTAATGAAATCATACCACTTTCAAGAGATGTTTCAATGATAAGGTCTAATTGATGCGTTTTATTTTCGCGAATTAAATTAGAAACGGCATTATTGGCAAACATTATTTCGGTGGCCGGAATTCGGCCGCCCCGCACACGGGGCAAAAGCCGCTGGGAAATCACCGCCGAAAGAGTATTCGCGAGCTGAAAGCGAATTTGATTTTGTTGGTCGGCGGGAAATATATCAATAATTCTATTAATTGTTTGGCTGGCGCTATTTGTGTGAAGAGAAGAAAAAACCAAATGTCCCGTTTCAGCCGCCGTTAAGGCCGCGGCGATTGTTTCCGGATCGCGTATCTCGCCTATCATAATTATATTGGGGTCTTCGCGAAGAATTGAACTTAAGGCATTGTGAAAACTTTGAGTGTCGCCGCCGACTTCGCGCTGGTTAATCAAAGATTTATCGCCGATAAATAAATACTCAATCGGGTCTTCTATTGTAATTATATGCTCGGCCCGCTGATGATTTATGTCATCTATTATAGATGCCAACGTTGTTGACTTGCCGTGTCCGGACGGACCCGTCATCAAAACAAATCCTTGTTTCAATTTACAAACTTGATGAAGCACTATCGGCAGACCAAGTTCCTCAATAGTTTTAATTTTGGAAGGAATTAATCGCAACGCGACGCTGATAAATCCTTTTTCAAAAAAAACATTAATGCGAAAACGCGCTTTGTCGCGAAAATCATAGGAAAAATCCAATTCTTTTTTTTCGATAAATTCATTTTTTCTTTCGCCTAACAATTGCTCTGCCAACTCAGCAGAGTGTTCGGGCGTTAAAATTGAGAATTCATTCAGTGGCAAAAGCGCTCCGTCAACTCTCACGGTGGGCCTATAGCCGACGCTTAAATGCAAATCCGAGGCATTGAGCTGCAGAGTGTTTAATAACAAATCTTCAAGTTCTTGTTGGATTGTTGGCATAATTATTTTGCTGATTCTTCATTACTAATATTTACCACTTGAATTAATTCTTCAAAACCAATTAGGCCTTCCAATACTTTGGAAATTCCGTCTTGCAACATTGTCGTCATCCCCTGCCTCTGGGATTCTTCTAAAATTTTTGACTCGGTAGGTTCGGTTATGATTATTTTTTCGAGTTGCGGCGTCATTTCCAAAATTTCAAAAACCGCAATTCTGCCTTTGGTCCCCTTATTATTACACTTCGGACAGCCCTGGGCCTTGAAAATTTTTCCGCCTTTGGCGGATATTTTCGGTCGCATCTTTTCCGACATTGATTCAACAACGCTGAAAATAATTTTTTTGATTTCTTCCGGCGGCTCAACCTCTTTTTTACAATCAGGGCATAGTCGCTTAACCAAGCGCTGGGCCAAAGCGACATTCAAAGCCGACGGCAACAAAAACGGTTCAACCCCCATGTCTATCAGGCGCGGAATGACGCCAATGGCATTATTGGTATGAAGCGTTGATAAAACAAGGTGGCCGGTAAGAGCGGACTGGACCGCCAATCCGGCGGTTTCAGAATCGCGCATTTCGCCAACCACGATAATATTCGGATCTTGCCGTAAAATCTGCCTCAAGCCGTTGGCGAAAGTGTATCCAAGTTCCGCCCTGATTTGAGACTGGTTAACACCATCAACATAATATTCTACCGGGTCTTCCAAACTGACTATATTAACCATATCGGTGTTCAATATCTGCAAGATACCATAGATCGTCGTTGATTTTCCCGAACCGGTCGGCCCGGTCATTAGAATCATTCCGAACGGCTTTTTTATGCCGCGTTCAACAACTTCTAAATTTCGTCCGATGATTCCCAATTCCGGCAGAGTTTTTAACCCAATGGTCGGGTCTAAAATTCTCAAAGCCACCTTTTCGCCCCGGGCCGTTGGTAAAACCGCAACTCTCAAATCAATTTCTTTCTCTCCGACTTTTGCCGTAAAACGTCCGTCTTGAGGCCGCCGCGTTTCGTCAATTTGTAAATTTGAAAGAATTTTAATGCGCGAAACAATGGCCGGAGCGATTTCAACCGGTAAAACCACCACTGTTTGCAAAGAACCGTCAAGGCGGAATCTGACTCTCAATTTATTCATATTTGGTTCTATGTGTATATCGGAAGCCTTGGAAGAAACACCATGTTTCAAAATTGTTTCAACCATCCGGATTATCGGCGCATTTTGTTGCTTCTCGCCCTTGAGCGCCTCCGAAATACCGACTTTTTCTTTTTCTTGCGCCAATTCACTTCTTAAACCTTCAAGCGCTTCGCCTACTTCCTCCCCCAAACCGGCATATTGTTTTATTAATTTTGACCATTCATCTTCGCTGATTTTAAAAACCCGCGCCGCAAGGCCATTTCGTGAAGCTAAAAAATTAAGCGCTTCCTGCGCCTTAACATCGTCTGGGTCAACCAATCCGACATCCAATACATTACCCGACAAGGCCAGGGGGATCATTTTGTAGTGCCTTGCCGCTTCTTCCGAAATTAAAACTAGGACATCAGGCGGTATTCTGTTGTTTTTATCAACGGGAGCATTGGCCATAGTTTAATAAGGGATGAATGGATTGTTCCTTCCAAGCGAATCCGCGACAACCGGCAGAGCTCCATAGATTTTCAACGACTTATAAAAAGCGCTGTCCATCACTTCAAGTGAAAGTTCCGGCATGTTGATCAATTTTATTTCTAACGAAGTCAACGGCGGAGCTGGCGTGATACCTGGCGTCTCCAAAAACAAATTGATATTTTTGTAAAAGAAAAAATAATAGCCCGCGGCCAAAACGGCGACAGCGGCAACAACGATTAAGTACGGCCAAATGCTTTTTTTGGGCGGCGCGACTTTATAAGAACCAAATGTGCCGGACGGCGGCGTTGGAATAGTTATCATTTATTTATTGGTAATAAGTATTTACTGATAAATTAAACTCCAAATTATCGGCATTGACACCGGTTTGGCCAGGAGCAATACCGCTAAAAGAAACACTAACAACATCAAAAAGACGCAAACTTTTTTCCATGGCTCCAAGATAATTCTGAAAAGCCGGATAAGAGCCCTTAATTTTAATTTCCATTGTTAATGTTTTTATACCTGAAGCTTTCAAATCTTTCGGTTTGAAATTAACGCCCGAAAAAATTATGCCGTTTTCTGAAGCTAGTGATTCAAGATTCACTAATAAACCGGAAATATCTTGATCCGTTGGGACGGCCTTGCTGAAATAACTAAAATCCGCCGCTCGTTCGCTGTATTGGCTGATTAATTTCTCCAAACTCGCCGTAAGCTGTTTTCGTTGCGCCAAATTGTCGGCATTTGTCTTTTTTAATTCCAGCATAGCTTGGGTGTTTTCCCAGATAGGTAAAAGAACCCAAAACGCAAACACGCTAACGGCGATAAATAAAAGGATGGGAATGATAAAATATTTAAAAAGATTTTGCATTCTTTTGCTATTTTTTAGTGAATAACTCGGGAATAACGCCCGCCATAAGCTCAAATTCTAAACCATTAGTCCCAAAATTTATTCCTTTAACTTCCATGCTCTTAAAATTTTCGTTTTCGCGCAAAGCTACAATTTGTTTGGCAAGAGCGGTATAATTTTGGGCTACCCCTTTAAGTTGAACGACTCCTTTTTCGCGGTCAACGTCCAGCTTGGTAAATACTACATTTTTATGAGTAAGCGCGCCGATCGTTTTAAGCGTATTTGAAAAATAACTGTGATTGGCGGCTAACCCGCTAAAAGCGCCCAAAGAATCATTCAAACGCAGTATGGCGTCTTCATCGCTGGCATTAACTTTCGCAGCTTCCGCCTTAATTTGATTGTTGATACCTATGATTTCCGTTTGAATCTGTGCCAAATAAACTTTCAAAAAAATAAAAGCGGCCGCGCTCGAGAAAACCAATACAATAGAAACCCATAAGGGCCATTGCCATGTTGGCAGAGAAATTTTTGGTTTTCGAGATACAAGTTCAACCATATATTTTATTGAAACTCTTTTAGCGCTAATCCGGCAGCGACCGTAAATTCGTGGCCAATTTCATCAATAATCGGCTTTAGTTTTTCGGGATAAATAATTTTGTTAAACGGATTACCGGTTACTACATCAATCTTTAAGCGACTACTTAGATACTCGGCAAAACCCGGCATTTTTGAAGCCCCGCCGTATATCATAAGTTTTTCAATTTTTTTCTTCATTTTTGAAAGATTGTTATCCACTATATTTTGCGTGGAATTAACGATGGAATCCAAAAGAGGTGTAATAATCCCCACCATTTGGCTATTTTCATTCATAACTTTCAGACCAGTTTCTTTTTTAATTTCTTCGGCGCGCCGCCAGCTAATATTTAAACCGCTAGCCAATGCTCGAGTTAAATCTTCCCCCGACGTTTCAATTGAATGGCTAATTCGCAAATGTCCGCCGTCAACAAGGCTTATAGTCGTATCCCTTGAACCCATGTCCATTAAAATCGTAGGTACCGGATCATTGCCGATTAACGCGCGAACGGCAGAAACTGTTTCAAGTTCAATCGATAGGAGCTTCAACCCGGCATCCCTGGCAATAGCCGTGTATTCATTAATAAGATCTTTGGGGATAGCAACAAGGACAACTAAAATCTTTCCCGCTTCTTCGCCAATCAAAGACCAATCAACCACTACGCTTTCCAACGGCACCGGAACATATTTCTTGGCTTCAAATTGAATAGCGTTGGTAATTTCCGCCTCCGACATCCGGGGCAATTCCATAACTGTTAAAAAACTGGAAAAAATCGGCACCGACATATTAACTTCACTCGCTTTCGTCCCGCTCTCTTTAATAAGCCTCTGCAACATTTGGCTGGCTTGTCCGCCAAAAGTTCTTTTATTTTCGGAAGTTAATCCGTAATTTGTCAAAGTAGCGTAATTCTCCAGCTTGGGACGGCCGTTTTCATTGGAAAGTTCGACAATTTTAATTGACAAGGTGCCAATATCGACGCCCAAGTAGCTTTTTGTTTTGGATCCGATGTCG
Organism: Patescibacteria group bacterium; assembly: GCA_018826255.1. Taxonomy (GTDB): domain Bacteria; phylum Patescibacteriota; class Minisyncoccia; order UBA10092; family UBA10092; genus UBA10092. Next base: position 6,375 of record JAHJZO010000008.1, read on the forward strand.
AATATATTAAATGGCAATCCCATAGATAAGATGAAAACTTTTACTAAACATAACTTTGGTTTTATTATACCATATGTTAGTCCCCGCTAATAAAACATACTTATCCCCAGTATATGTTAAAAAATTTCTTGCTAGACCTCATTTTTCCCCGATATTGCTTGGGCTGCCAAAAAGAGCTCTCATATGACGCGGAAAATACACAAATTTGCGGTGATTGCTTTGCTAAAATCCGCCTGAACAGAGGCGCTCAATATCAAAAGAACACGGCTCTCAAAGCCGTGTTTGCCGCCGGCCGATACGATGACCCGATTTTAAGAGAGGCCGTTAAATCATTTAAGTACCAATCCATAGAGTCGCTTAAAAAGCCCTTGGCGAAATTGGCGATTGATTATTTGAAAAAAGAAAATTTGGCAAGCACGTTCTCCGGTTTTGTCATTACGCCAATCCCCCTGACTTTGAGGCGGAAGTTGAACCGGGGTTTCAACCAAAGCGAACTATTGGCGGAAGAAATCGGCGACTTTCTGAATTGTCCGGTTGTTAATTTATTGAAACGAAAAAAATTCAATTTCCCTCAAGCGGAAATACCCGATTGGCAAAAAAGAAAAGAAAATATCACTGGCGTATTTGAACTTATAGATGTCGGACATCTATATAATAAAATAATTTTGGTTGACGATGTTTCAACAAGCGGCGCCACGCTGGAAGAAGCGGCATTTGTTTTGAAAAAAGCCGGCGTAAAAGAAATCTACGGCCTTGTCATAGCCAAAGGATAAAAAATGTTGTCTGCGGAGGCGGGAGGATTCGAACCTCCGGTGCCCTTACGAGCACAACATCTTAGCAGGATGCTGCATTAAGCCACTCTGCCACGCCTCCAATTTACACAGATATTCTACATAAAAAATTGGCCTCTGTAAATTTTTTTATAGATTTCCGAAACCGAGGAGCCCCGCCCCTCGACTACGCTCGGGGCGGGATGGTTTGGGAAATCAATCCGTTTTTATAAATCCACCGCTCCCCCTACGTAGATATCTACTGAGCTCATGGGGTCGGGTTAATTTTTATCAATTAAATTTTCGACTTTTTGTTTGTGATTTTTGGATTATGGAATATTGCATAGTTATTTTTTGTGCTTACCGTCAAATTCATTTATCATGCCCACGCGAATTTCTGCCGTTTTTTCCGAAAGTTTTTTAAGAAAATCTACAACATTTTTATCATAGTTAGAAGAAAAATTTTTATTGCGAGCAAATGCCCCATATCTAGCGCCTTCTAAATTTTTAATCACGATCTTTTTTTCAGATACAGTAAAATGAAACTCATCTACAAATTCCGCATGGTTAAACCTTTTTACATCAGAAATATTTAATGACTTTTTTAGTTCAGGCACTTCATTAAAAATATTATCAAGTTTATGACTAAGACATTCTAATTCTCTATTTATAGTATTGCGTATTTCTTCTATCAGATTATTATTTTTTTCTAAACAAATACGAGTCGCTATCAAAGATTTTGGTAATATTTCTAACGCTTGTGAAGCTAAAAGATTGAAAGAATAAACATAATCACTCCATTCCGTAGTTTTTTCTTTAGTATCAAAAAGCAATAAAGCAGATTTAACAAAATCGTGACCTATCATTTCTAAATACATAACTTCTCCGACTACTTGATTACGTCCATAAGAATTGTTGTTCATGATTAATATTTTTTATTTTTCATTTTCAACAATTTTAATTTCCCCCGGAGTGAGACCGTAGAGTTTATAAACTTTCTTTATTTTAATTTAATAATTCTAATCATTTTATTTAGAGTTTTCTCTGAACTTTTTTCTATCTCATGTCCCCAAACTCGCAGAATTTTATAAATCAGCTTTTATTTTCTTGGCCAAATGAAAGGCGAAATTTACTGCCACGGCATTACCAATCATTTTATACCCATCGGCAATATCCCAATATTTGAAAATAAAATCATCAGGAAATGTTTGGATTCTTGCACATTCTCTTACAGACAAGCGACGATATAAATTTTCTTTTCCGGGAACAAAAACCCTTTTATTGTGCTCAATGAATTTCATCTTGGGTGCTTTGGGATGTATTGGCGCATGCCTTCCACCGGCCTGTATGGTAAAAGATGGCTCGTCCCAACTCCTAACCCTATTTCTTGACATATAAATTGTTGAAAATCCGCCATTCATATATTCATGATTTGGAATTTTCAACTCATTGCCATTTGTTTTATTTCCTTCTTTAGCGGGTTTTGCTAATCGTAAATCATAAATGACATCTTTCAATACAGGTTTATATTTTTGTGGTCCTGGAAATTCAAATCTCTTTTTTAAGTTTTTATGGTAGCCAATAATGATGACGCGGAGTCGATCTTCTGGGACATCGTAATCATTCGCATTCAAAGATTCACACGATATTTCATATCCTGCATTTTCAAACTCTTTGAGAATGCTTGAAAATGCTTTTTGGTGCTTTGGATGTAAAATACCTGATACATTTTCTGCGAGAAAAAATTTTGGTTGTTTCTCCTTAAGTATGCGAATATAGTCATAAAATAATTGTCCCCGTTTGTCATTAATTCCGCGCCCAGCCCCCGCCTCACTCCAACTCTGGCATGGCGGTCCACCAATAATTCCATCAACATCGGGAATGTCGGACGCTGGAACATCTACAATACTTCTTTTATCTAATTTTACTTTAGGAAAGTTGTATTCAAATGTTTCCCAAATTGTAGGATCATATTCATTCGCCCAAACAATATCAAATCCCGCCTTTTCAAAGCCAAGATCTAAGCCGCCTGCCCCTGTAAATAATGATACTATTTTCATGATTTCCGCTTATAAACTATATTAAGGGTGTTTTTGAAAAGATTTTTTGGGGAATTTAGTAAATTTATGTCAAATTTCAGCGATGACTCAACCTTGGAACTAGCATTATGGATTCTAAAAGACAGTGTCCAATCATTATTTAAAGTAACTATTATAGTAGTTTGGTTATTTTTCTTAAAATCAACACTTAAAATTTTGGTTGGCAAAGCAACTTTTGGAGTTTTATATTTAGGTTGAATTTTTTTAAACGGTAAATTTAATGTTCCATTTAAATTATATGCATATATTTCTACAATATTTTTACTTTTTACCACCTTATAAAAATCTTTATTCCCTACTAAATAGGCAATAAGATTGCTAGCTACTCTCGTAGGATTTACTCTATAAAGTCTTTTTAATTCCTTACTAAATGCGTTTAAAATTGGTATGTAAATAGATGCGTGATAATCACCTAGCTCACTCCATTTTTTCTTTTTATTACTTTCTTTGCGAATTCTCTGTAAGTTTTGAAAAATAGGTATTATTGTTCTGAAATACTTTTCAGACGCATTTATGCCGAGCCATTTTTCTCCAAAATCGATATCAGAAGATAGTCTAGAATGTTTTACGGCTTCATGGTTATTTTTTGCTGATACTCCAATTTCCCATTTTTGCATGGCTCGTATCACTAAAATATCTCTCACATCTCCCAATTTTCCTTCGTTATCTTTTAATATTTCTAGTTGTAAAATATCATTTTTACCGACATCATTTGACAATCTTGGCTCTATGTCCATAAGAAAATTAATTGCGAAACTAGCAGAAAGTAAATATTCACTTCGCTCTGCGTTGCTTACTTGTTTAAAGCAATCTCTTGCTACCTTAAAAGCTGAATTCTTAATAACTTTTATGTTCGTTTTGTTTTTTAATTTTTCTTCAAATTGAACTAAGAGGGCATACTCAAAAGATTTCCCCGTAATCATTTGTTTTGATTTTTTACTAGTAGTCATATCTATTTTAAAATCATCCCATTTTTCCCGCTTAAAATCAACGGATAACTAAAAAACTACCAAATCAGTGATTTAGTAGTTTTTCGTCCCTAATTGAAAATGATTTATGTTATTTCCGTCAGTCCTCTATGGTGATTTTTTGGCCGCGGGGGTTGACGACGGCTTCAAATTAAAAATAGGTTTCGGAAACCTATTTTTTACAATCCACTTCAAATCTCCTTCCGGAAAAATCGCCTTAAAAGCCATACTGTTAATTTTTCATTGACAGCGTGTCAATATGGTTGTATAACATGCCCAAACTGCTAACCATTAAATTAATGGCAGCTTAACGCTCAACCTGTTGAATTATGAGTATAAAGCCCATTGTCTTTACGCCTACTCTTTTTTTCAAGCGCGCCGTCTGTCCTCATTGGATTTGGCACGATATTTTCAGCGATCCAACGGACAAAGGCGAGATGCCGGAACTAACATTAAAGCTTTTTGAGCAGGGTGTTTTACATGAGAAAGAATATATAGAGGAACTGGAATATACCCAAGTTGAACAAGTTAATTTACTGCAGGCCTTTGATAATACTTTGGCATTAATGAAAATTGGCGAAGAATTGATCTACCAAGGGGTTATTCAATACGAAGAAAACGGCATACTCTATCAAGGCAGGCCCGACTTACTTAAAAAGGTGCCCGGTAAATCCAATTTCGGCAACTTCTATTACCAGCCGATTGAAATAAAATCAAGCAAAGAGATAAAACAGGAGCAAAAATATCAGCTGGTTTTTTGTGGAATAATTCTGGAGCGGCTTCAAGGTGTATTTCCTAAAGAGTCGGCAATCATTAATAAGGATAAAGAAACAATTCCTTTTTTGATAAACAGGGAGGAATGTGAAAAGACCGTTAATCGCATAGAAGAAATTCTAAGAATACTTAAAGGCGATAAGCCGCCGTTAAAATTGGTTTCTAATTGCAAAAACAGCCCGTGGTTTAAAAAATGCGTTTCTGAAGCTGAAGAAAAAAACGACATCGCTCTTTTATATCACTTGGATTGCCGTTCTCATCGGGTTCTGCGAAATTGCGGCATTAATACCGTATCAGACGTGGCCTCTATGGATATTGACTCATTGCCCAAGATTCCTTTCGCGAGCAAAGAAACTCTTGAGAGAGTAAAAATACAGGCACAAAGTCTTGAGGAAAAAAAATTGAAATGGTTGGCTGACCCGCGATTACCCCAATCCGACCTTAAAATATTTTTTGATATTGAGGGTGACCCATTATTGCAATCGCAATACTTGTTTGGTTTTTGGATTTCCGGCGATTCCGATTTTAAATACGCAAAAATTGGGAATATCAGGAAATATGAGAATGAAGGAAAATACTTCTTGTATTTCCTGGCCGAGGAACCCGATGATGAAGAAACTTTATGGAAGCAATTTTTAGAATGGCTAGACATATTGCCGGATGAATATATCGTCTTTCATTACGCCAATTACGAGAAAACTTGGACTGCTAAATTGGCCGAGAAATATGGCGGCTCCGAGAAGTTTTCTCATTTTCATTCTAAGTTATTTGACTTGGAAGACGCGCGAAAGGATTCGGTTATCTTTCCCTTGTATTTTTATTCAATCAAAGATATCGCCAAATCAAGATTCATTAATTTCAAGTGGAGACACGAGAAAGCTGGCGGCGCTCAAAGCATATTTTGGTATGAAAAATGGCTCGAGGAAAAAGATCCGGAAGTACTAAAAGATATTATTAATTACAACGAAGATGACGTTAGAGCTACAGAATTCTTCTATCTATGGCTAACAAAATATTCATCACCTCACGATAGTGAAGCAACCCCTGTATTTCCACAATTCATGGGTTCTCAAGTGCCATAACCCGTGAGGTAATCAAACAAATGGAAGAGCAAAATCAACAAAAAAATATAGAAAACAATCAAAGCCAAATGGTTAGCGATTTTAAAGTGCGGCAAGAAAAAGAAGCTGAAGTTTGCCCGTATTGCCAATCTAAAAAATTTATCAAGCGCGGTACAAGAAAAAACGTAAATGAAACGGTTCAACTTTATGAATGTAAAAATTCAGATTGTGGCAGAACCTTTACTGTTCAAGGTATCAGAGGCAAACATTTTCCGCTTGAAGTAATAGCCGAAGGATTAACCTTTTATAATTTAGGTTTGACCTTGGAACAGACCTGCGAGCTCCTCAATAAGAAATATGGCATAGGGCCGGAACCGTCCGGATTGTATAAATGGGTTAATGAATATTCGGATCTTTGCCGCTTTTCTAGATTAAGGTCTTACGCGATAAAAATGTTCAGCCCCAAAGATATCATTGAAGTTGTTACGCTGGCCCATCAACAGCTTTATCGCTTCCGATATCACAGGGCTAAAATGGTATTGTCTCTGCAGGAGTTTAAAAATAGGAACTTTAAACCATTGAAAGATTTTTTAGATAGCGTTTCTTCTGAGACCCCGCATCAATATTTTCAACAAGGCGAAAGAATGTCAGAAGTAAAAAGCAAGTTTGATAAAGCCGAAATGATAGTTAAGGGGAAGAGCAACTACGCAAACAGATTGGCTAAATTTATTCTGCCCACCATTCAAGACAACGTTCAAAGACATGAAAAACTGCAAAGATTTATGATAGCCAACGATTCGGTAACGGTAGCGACGGAAGTCCCGGTATATATTCGCAGAGAGGATATTGAGCACATGGAAAACAAGCTCGGCTTCAAAATAACGGATAATTCCAAAATTTTGGTCAAGGGCAAAAAAAGATCACAAGCGATGCCGAAAATGCTAACCGGGCATATTGACATGATTCAAGTCAGGAACGGACAGATTCATCTTTTGGATTACAAGTCCAATGCCGCCAAGGAAAAACCGATTGAGCAATTAACTTGGTACGCCCTGGCCATGTCGCGATTAACGGGATTAAAAATTTACGAGTTTAAATGCGCGTGGTTTGACGAAAAGGATTATTTTGAATTCTATCCATTGCATGTAGTAAAAAAATTAAAGAGGACAAGAAACAAAAATGTAAGATTTAAAGATGGAAGCGTGGTTCAGATACCGAAAGAAAATGTATTAAAAATGGTAAAAGTATAAAATA